>JAFALX010000298.1 GCA_019234035.1 Candidatus Dormiibacterota bacterium
AGCGCCGCTGGATCGCCAGCCCGCTGGCGAGCGTCTCGAGGCACCCATGGCCGCCACAGTGGCACGGTGGACCGTCCAACCACGCCGGCCACAGCACCTGGTGGCCGCCCTCGGTGTCCTGCCGGGTGCGCACGATGGCGCCGTCGCGCACCACGCCGGTGCCGATGCCGGTCGACACCGTGAAGTAGACGACCGTCCGCACGCCGCGCCCGGCACCGAGCCGCGCCTCGGCCAGGCCCGCGCAGTTTGCGTCATTCTCGACAACAACGGGACAGCCGAACCGGCCGGTGAGCCCGGCGGTGAGGTCCAGGTGGTGCCATGCGCGGGGCATGCCGGGCGGGTTCAGCAGCGCGCCGTGCTGGCGATCGAACGGCCCCGGCGCCGAGATGCCGATGGCATCCGGCCGGCGATCGTCGGTGACGTCGCGCACCAGATCGGAGAGGGCGCGCATCGGGTCGGTCGCGGGCGTCGGCACGCGCACGACCGGACCGAGGGTGCCGCCCGGCAGCGTGGCCGCCGCGGCGAGCTTGGTCCCGCCGATGTCGAGGAGCGCGATCACTCCCGCGATGATGCCGCGACCTACACTCGCCGCGATGCTGCTGGCCGTCGACGTGGGCAACACCAACATCGTCATGGGGGTCTTCGACGGCGAGCGCCTCGTCGCCGACTACCGCCTGCACACCGACGATCGCTCCACCGGGGATGAGCTCGGGGTGATGGTGACCGACCTGCTCGCCCGGCGCGACATCACCCCGGGCGACGTGCATGCGGTGATGGTCAGCAACGTCGTGCCGACGCTGCAGCGGGCGGTGGACCGGCTCTCCCGCGGCTACTTCGAGCGCGAGCCGCTGATGCTCGGCCCCGGGCTTCGGACCGGGATCAGGATCCGCGTCGACGACCCCCGCGAGGTCGGCGCCGACCGCATCGCCAACGCCGTCGCGGCGCGCCATCTCTACGGGGTGCCGGCGATCCTGGTCGACTTCGGCACCGCGACCACCTTCGATGCCATCGGCCACGACGGCGACTACCTCGGCGGCGCGATCGCTCCCGGTATCCAGATCAGCCACGACGCGCTGGTGAGCCACGCAGCGCTCCTGAGCCGTGTGGAGCTGGTGGCGCCGCCCTCGCCGATCGGGCGCAACACGACGACGAGCATGCAGGCCGGGATTGTCTTCGGCTACGTCGGCCTCGTCGAAGGCCTCGTGGCACGCCTCCAGGCAGAGCTCGGCGGCCGCGCGAACGTGATCGCCACCGGCGGGATCGCTGCACAGCTCGCGCCGCTGATCCACAGCATCGCCGTCGTCGATGAGCGGCTGACGCTCACCGGCCTGCGGCTGATCTACGAGCAGAACGCGTAAGCGCCGCGCAGAGACGTCGAGCCGCGAGACCGGCAGTGGTCGTCGCGGAGAACGGCACACTGCGCGACACCACGGGCGTCAGGCCCCCTCCCTATCGGTGCAGCAAGCGGGAGTCGGCGGATCTCCGAGGCGCGGGCCCCAGTGGGGCCCGACGCGCTGGTCGCGCGGAGCGGTGTGCCGTTCCGCGTCCTGACCACGACGCCGCGGCTCAACCTGCAGGGCTCCCTTACGATGGCGTGATGACGCTTGCGGCGATCGCTCGCGCTCCGCGGATCGGGCCGATCCAGTTGAGCTCGCCGGTGGTCGTGGCCCCGATGGTCGGGGTGACCGACGTGCCGACACGGGCGCTGGCGCACGAGCTCGGCGCCGCATTGGTGTGTTGCGAGATGACGGCGTCCGAGGCGGTGGTCCGGAGCACGGATGCCGCGATGGCCCTGCTCGACTTCCCGGGGGACGTGCGGCCGGCGGCGGCGCAGCTGGTGGGCGGGGACGCCACGGTGATGGCGGAGGCGGCGCGGGTGTGCGTGGCACGGGGCGCCCAGATCGTCGACGTCAATCTCGGCTGTCCCGTGCCCAAGGTGGTCAATCGCGGCAGCGGGGCCGCCCTCGCTCGCGACATCCACGCCACAGCTCAGGTGATCGAGGCCATGGTCCGGGCCGTGCCCGTTCCCGTCACGGCGAAGATGCGGCTCGGCTGGGACCACAACACGATCAACGCGCCGGAGCTGGCCCGCGCCCTCCAGGACGCCGGTGCGGCGGCCGTGTCGGTGCACGGCCGCACCCGCAACCAGAAGTATCAGGGCCGCGCCGACTGGGCCGAGATCGCGAGGGTCAAGGAGGCCGTGCAGATTCCGGTGTTCGGGAGCGGCGATGTCGACGACGCGGATCTCGCCGCGGAGCGTGTGCGTTCTGGAGTCGTGGACGGCGTTGTCGTTGCGCGAGGCCTGCTCGGCAATCTGTGGTTCGTGCATCAGCTGGTGACACTGCTCACGTCCGGCGAGCGCGTCGCCGACCTCAGCTTCGCCGAACGCATCGCGTTGACACGGCGCCACGTCGAGAAGCTGTGCGCGCATCACGGCGACGAACGCGCACTGCGCATCGGGCGGAAATACGTCGCGTGGGCCGTGAAGGGATGCAACGGCGCCGCGCGGTTGCGTGCACGCGTTCAGGAGATGGACACGCGCGAGCGTCTCGACGCGCTGCTCGACTCGGCCGTCCGCGCGGGTCTCGGACCTGGGGGGTGGTACCGGCCCGCCTTCACCAGCGGCGAAGGCTGATCGTCGCAAGGCCGCGGCAAACCCCTGTCTGGATAAGAAAAAAGGGCGCCCCTGGAGAGCAAGGACGCCCCGAGAGGGGGGGCAAAAAGGGTCACAGCAGGGCCGTGTGCTGGAGATGATAGCGAAGATGTCAGATGTCGTCAAGGGCCCGCTGAATAGTTGTCGCAACCGTCACAGCGCGGCGGGGCCTATACTCGCGTGTCCCCTGACCGCCGTGCGGGCGAGGGATGGACGGTAGGGATGAGGTAGAGAGAGTCATCTATGGACAAACCAGTTCTACTTACCAAGGACGGCATCACCAAGCTCGAGCGTGAGCTCGACGAGCTTCGGACGGTGCGCCGGGCGGAGGTCGCCGAGCGCATCAAATATGCCAAGGACTTCGGCGACATCTCCGAGAACGCCGAATACGAGGAGGCGAAGAACGAGCAGGGCATGGTCGAGGGACGCATCCTCGTCCTCGAGAACATGCTCCGCAATGTCGTCGTCATCGAGGAGGGCGGCAGCGCCGGCGTGATCGGCGTGGGCTCCATCGTCGAGTTGCAGGACGAGTTCGGAAAGCAGAGCTTCACGATCGTCGGCCCCGCCGAGGTGGATGTCGCCAACGGCCGCATCTCGCTGGAGTCCCCGGTGGGGAAGGCGCTCCTCGGGCACAAGGTCGGCGACGAGGTCGAGGTGCAGAGCCCGGCCGGCGAGCGGAAGGTGAAGATCTCCAAGATCCGCTGATCGCCGGCGGCGGCGGAACGCCGCGGCGAGCCGCGAGCGCGGCCGCGGTTTGGCGAAGATAGGCTCACATGCCGGGCGACGATCTCTTTGCCGAGCGCCTGCGCAAGGTTGAGAAGCTCCGGGCCGAAGGGGTCCCGGTCTACCAGATCGACTTCTCGCCGAGCGCGTCCATTGCCGAAGCGCGCGCCCGCGCCGGCGGCGGGGCGGAGGACGCCGTGTCCGTCGCCGGCCGCATCATGCGGTTGCGCCCGCAGGGCGGCGCCGCCTTCGCAGACCTCGAGGACGAGTCGGGGCGGATGCAGATCTGGCTGAGGGCGGATCACATGGGCGACGCCTACCGCATCGTCGGCAGCCTCGATCTCGGCGACATCGTCGGTGTCGCCGGCACGCTCACCAAGACACGTCGCGGCGAGCCGTCGGTGCTCGCCGACAGCGCCACGCTGCTGGTGAAGGCACTGCATCCACCGCCGGAGAAGTTCCACGGGTTGCAGGACCAGGAGACGCGCTCGCGCAAGCGCTATCTCGACCTGCTGAGCAGCGAGGACTCGAGGCGCCACTTCGCCACGCGCACGACGATTCTGCGTTCGCTGCGACGCACCCTCGACAGCCGCGGCTTCCTCGAGGTCGAGACGCCGATTCTGCAGACCATCGCGGGTGGCGGCGCGGCGGTGCCGTTCATGGCGCATTGGAACGCGCTGCACACCGACGTGTACCTGCGCATCGCAATCGAGCTGCACCTGAAGCGACTTCTCGTCGGCGGGTATGCACGCGTGTACGAGATCGGACGCGTCTTCCGCAACGAGGGGCTTTCCCCGCGCCACAACCCCGAGTTCACGCTGCTCGAGGCGTACCAGGCGTACGCGACGTACGACGACATGCGCGTGCTCACCGAGGCGCTCGTCGTCGATGCGGCGTCCGCGGCGGGGCCGCAACCGCAGACCGACGACGCCGGCGAGCCGCCGTGCGAGAACCCGATGCTGCGTCGCTTCGCCGGACGCACCATCGATCTCACCCCGCCGTATGCGGCGCGTCGTATGGCGGACCTGATTGAGGAGCAGCTCGGCGTGGACGTGGTCGACCGTTGGGACGACATGTACCGCGTGGCCAGAGAGCTCGGCGTGGATGTCCCCGCAGGTCACGGCCCCGGCGCGGTGATGCTCGAGATCTACGAGCAGCTCGTCGAACCGGCCATCTCGGATCCCACGTTTGTGCTCGACTACCCCGCGGAGGTGTCGCCGCTCGCCCGCAAGCGCAAGGACGATCCGCGATTCGTCGAGCGCTTCGAGCTCGTCGTGGCCGGCCGCGAGCTGGCCAACGCCTTCAGCGAGCTCAACGATCCGATCGATCAGCGGCGTCGCTTCGCAGAGCAGGCCGCGATGCGCGCGGCGGGTGACGACGAGATACCGCCGATCGACGAGGACTTCCTGGAAGCGCTCGAGGTGGGCATGCCGCCTGCCGGCGGGCTCGGCGTCGGCGTCGACCGCCTCGTGCAGCTGCTCACCGGTGCCGGCAGCATCCGCGATGTGCTTCTCTTCCCCACGATGCGGCCGCAGCATCGCACGGCGATCGCGCACGAACCGCTCGCGCATGAGTCGCCGAGCGAGCGCGCAGAGGAGGGCTGAGGCTCGGTGCTGTCGCTGCAGCGCATTCGTGACGACCCGGAGAGCGTGCGCGAGGGCGCGCGCCGCAAGGGCGAGAGTGCTCCCGTCGACGAGATTCTTGCGCTCGACGAGCGCGCCCGCGCGTTGCGTGCGTCGGTGGAAGGCGCTCGAGCCGAGCAGAAGCGGGCGTCGCGCGAGCTGCGCGGCGCACCGACCGACGAGCAGCGCGCACAGCTCGACGCGCTGAAGCAGCGCATCCAGGCGGAGGAAGCCGACCTCGCCGAACTGGAAACGCGAATTGCGACGCTGCTGCTCGAGGTGCCCAACATCCCCCACGAGTCGGTACCCATCGGCCGCGATGAGTGGGAGAACGTCGTGGTGCGTACGTGGGGTGAGGCACCACATTTCAACTTCACGCCGCTGCCGCACTACGAGATCGGCGAGCGACTCGGGATCTTCGACTTCGAGCGCGCGGTGAAGCTCAGCGGTTCGCGATTTGTGATCCTGCGTGGCGACGGCGCCCGGCTGCAACGGGCGCTCACGGCGTACATGCTCGAGCTCGCGACCACCGAGCACGGATACACGGAGATCGCGCCGCCGTATCTGGTGCGCCGCGACGCGATGCTGGGCACGGCCCAGCTGCCCAAGTTCGAGGACGACGCGTACCACACCGAGGACGACCTCTTCCTGATCCCCACCGGCGAGGTGCCGCTCACCAACTTGCATTCGGCCGAGATCCTCGACGGCGCGCAGCTGCCGTTGACCTACGTCGGCTTCACGCCGTGCTGGCGCCGCGAGGCCGGCGCCGCCGGCAAGGACACGCGCGGCTACGTCCGGTTGCACCAGTTCGAGAAGGTGGAGATGGTTCGGTTCACCACGCCGGAGGCATCGCTCGACGAGCTCGAGTTGCTGACACAGCATGCCGAAACCGTCCTGCAGCGGCTCGGCATCCACCATCGCGTGCTGTTGATGTGCACGGGCGACATGGGCTTCGCTCAGTGGAAGAAGTACGACGTCGAGGCCTGGGCGCCGGGGCTCGGGCGCTGGCTCGAGGTGTCGTCGTGCTCCGTGTTCGCCGACTTCCAGGCGCGGCGGGCCAACATCCGCTTTCGTCGCAGCCCGGGCGACAAGCCCGAGTTCGTGCACACGCTCAACGGGAGCGGGCTCGCCGTGCCGCGCACCCTGGACGCAATCCTCGAGGCATACCAGGAGGCGGACGGCGGCGTGCGCGTGCCCGAGGTGCTGCGCCCGTTCATGCGTGGTCAGGAGCGACTCGGCCCGGCGTGATGGACGCGGCATGGCTCAACGACCGCAGCGAGTACCAGCAGAACTTCGTGCACGGGCTGCGCAACCCGCACGGGCTGCGGCTGCAGTTCGAGCTCGACGGCGATCGCATCTTCACGATGTGGACGCCCGAGGAGCGTCACGCCGGGTTCCCCGGTTTCGCGCACGGCGGTCTCGTGGCCGCGGCGCTCGATGACGCGATGGGTCGCTGGGCCGCGCTGCACCGGCGATTTCTGGTGACGGCGCGGCTCGAGGTTCGCTACCGCGATGCCGCGCCGCTCGGAGTGCCGCTGCGTGTCGAGGGCTGGGCGACGCGCCATCAGCGGCGCGCGCTGCACGCGCAGGGAAGGGCCCTGCTGCCCGACGGGTCGACGATCGCCGAGGCCACGGGCACCTATCTCCCGCTGCCGCCCGCGCTGCAGCAGCGCATGGTCGACGCCTGGCCCGGCTTCGCGGAATACCTCGAACAGGCGGGCTGAGCCATGGCCACGGAACGCGAGTTCAAGTCCGATGTGGCAGAAACGTTCGTGCTGCCGGATCTCGACGGCGTCGCCGGGCTGCGAGCCAGCGATCGTGGCGTCCGCCGGCTCGATGCCGTCTACTGGGACACTGACGAGCTCCGCCTCATGCACAGCGGCTTCGGCCTGCGCCACCGGACCACCGACGGCGGCGCTGTGGTCTGGACCCTCAAGGGCGGCACGCATCGCGAGGGTGACGCGGTCGTGCGCGACGAGTTCGAGGTGCCGGGGACGGCCGACGTGATCCCGGCCGAGCTCGCCGCTCGCGTGGCGGCGGTCACCGCGATCGCGGACGTGCACCCTGTCGCACACCTCCACACGGCACGGCACGTGGTCGATCTCGATGACGGCGAGCGGCGGTGGGCCGAGGTCGCGGACGACACCGTCAGCGTGCTGCGCGGCGACCGCCTGGTGCACACGTTCCGGGAGGTGGAGGTGGAGCTCACCGCCGCGGGCGAGGGCACCGCGCAGGACGCGCGCGCCGCGCAGGTGCTGGCCGCGCTCCGCGAGGCCGGCGCGGGCCAGCCGAGCTCGTCGTCGAAATATGTTCGCGCGTTGCGGGCGCTCGGCTACGACGTGGGCGCAGCCGCCGCCGACTGACCCGCCTCACCCACCTCACCCACGCCCGTGGCGGCCCGCTGGCCGACGATCACTGTGTCGCCGCCCGCCGCTCGCTCGAGGAAGCCGTCGAGGTCGCGCTGAATACTGATCGACCCCGGCGGCCTGATACCGGCGCTGACGTCAGCAGAGGTCGCTCCGTGAGCCACTTTCCGGATGCGCGCCGCCCAAATCAGGTCATTCGACCCTAGCGACGAGATCGCGCTGAGGACGACGCTCAGAGCGCAGCGGAGGGCAGCACTCGTCATCTGGGAGGCACAGCGAACATGGGTCCGGTAACAACGAACAGTGACGGCGTCGGCACCGCCGATGCCGTCCCGGTGCATGCCGCGCCCCTCGCCACACGGCTGCGCGTGGTCTTGCCTGCGCTGCTGGACGCTGAGGGACGCCCCAGCCCGGCAGCCGGCGCGAGGCCGGGAGGGAGCGCGATGACGTGCTGACCCGACATCAGTGACGCGCAGTCCCCGGGATAGGCCGCACCGGGGTGAATGTCGACGAAGCGCCCAGGACATTTGACCAACAAATTGATGAGGAGCGACAGATGAACATCGGTGGACAGAGGATCACGGTCGACATACGCGACACGATCGCAGTCGACCAGAACGTTTTTGACAACACCAGCACGAAGGTGGGGGTGGTCGACGAGGTCGACCAGGCGACCGGCTGGTTGACGATCGGCGCCGGCGCGCTCGGCTTGAAGGAGCTGTACGTGCCATTCCGCCTGATCACGTACATCGATCCGCATGAGCTCTTCCTGGGAGCGTCGAAGGACGAGCTGACCAAACAATACGCGTCGCCGCCGCAACGCAAAACTGCGGTCGTCGGTGATGGCACTGACGCGGCGGCCGCGACGACCGAGCCGAGCGGCTATGACGGTTCCCCCGTGGTCGTCAATGCGGAGCTCGTCGACGACCTGAGACGCAAGATCTCGACGGGCTACGAGGTCTACACCTCGGACATGGCATCGCTCGGGAAGATCCGGCAATACGACGCCGCGACTGGGCTGATGGTCCTGGACAAGGGCCCGCTGTCCGACCACGAGGTGGTGGTTCCGATCACCGTCGTCGACCAGGTCGACAAGGACGAACAGCAGGTGATCCTCACAGCTTCCCAGGCGGACGTCGCGAAGATGACCCCGGTGAGCCTCGTGCGGACCGCCGCGCAGCTCGCCGGCTAGATCGACAAGAACTCATACAAAGGAATTCGAAGATGGACAACGTGCAAGACAGCGTCACCGATGCTCTCAAGCGGATCGGTGGCGCCTGGGGATGGCTTCTGGCCTTTGGGCTGCTCGGCATCGCGGCCGGACTGTGCATGTTCTTTTTCACCGGTCAAGCGCTCTACGTGATCGCGATCGCGTTCGGCGTCTGGCTGGTGGCTGCAGGCATCTTCCGTTTCGTGGCCGCGTTCGCGGTGCCCGACGAGAACGGATGGATGCGAGTCCTGTACGCCCTGATCTCGGCGCTCGCGGTGGCTCTCGGCGTCTACCTCATAGCGCACCCGACGCTGAGCATCCTGACGCTCACGCTCACAGTCGGTTTCTTCTGGCTCATCGCCGGCACGATGGAGTTCTTCCTCGGCATCGCGATGAGTGGAGTGCCGCACCGTGGCTGGATCATCGCCGGCGGGCTCCTGGGAATCATCGCCGGCTGGGTGATCATCTTCTCGCCCCGCATTTCGACTTTGGCGCTGGCGCTGCTTCTCGGCGTGTGGTTGATCGCGTACGGCCTCACCGCTGTGGTCAGCGCGTTCAGGCTCCACTCGGCAACAAGTTCGGCGCGCGCGGTGCTGCAGCCGCGACACGGGTGAGGACGGGATAGGAAGTTCCCAGGCTAGCGTGGTGGGGGCTCGCTCCGAAGGGCGAGCCCCACCGACGCCCAGGTGCATCGCCGGAGCAGGCTCACACGATCGGCGGGGCTCGGCTACCATCGACTGGTGCCCGAAGGGGGCTGGTACTGAACCATGGCCGACACCACAGGGTTGAACACGACGCAGAAGCCGGCGCCGATCGCCTCGGGGCCCGGCTTCTATCAGGACGAGTCGCTCGCCGACATCCGGCTTGCCGCGACGTTCCGGCGGGGCTTCCGCCAGGCGATGGTGCTCATCAACCGGGCGCTCGCCGAACACGATCTCAGCCCGCTGCAGTACCACCTACTGCTGGAGGCGGGGGCCGCCGGCGAGGAGGGGATCGTCCAGGGCGAGCTGGCGGAGCTGTTGCAAACGCCCGAGGCCCGGGTGTCGCTGCTCGTCCACGAGCTCAGCGAGCGCGGCCTGGTCGACACGGTGCGTACCGCGGCCGATCGCCGGGTCGTGCGCGTGGGCCTGACTGCCGCCGGCAGCCGGGCCGTGCGTGGTGCCCTGGCGTCACAGCGTGAGGCCCTGGCGCACCTCGCTCGCGAGTTCGATAGCCCCTGGGTCGGCGACATGCTGCGCCGCGCGGTGCAGCTATACCTCGGGGTGGACATCTCCCTGGAGAGCCTGACCTCGCAGAACCTCGACTAGCACCACCGCGGCTCGCGCGGCGAAGCGGGGCGAGTTGCGCGCCAGCCAGTACGCCTGCGGCCACAGCCGTGGGTCCATCGCTGCCAGAGCCGGCCTGATCCAGCGCGGCGAGATCTCGTGGGCCGGCGTGTCGAGGACGACGCGGAGCACGGCGAGGCGGGCGGCTCGCGCGGCCACGGCTGCGGACTCCATGTCGACGGCGTCGTACCCACGCTGCGCCAGCGCCCGCCGCTCGGTCCCCGTGACGACCTCCGCCGTGGACACGAGCGTCCCCGCGGCGGTGGGCAGGCCCAGGCGCCGCGACGCCGCGCGCAGCGCGTCGCTCCACGCCGGATCGGTGGGCCAGTGTCGACCGTCCTCGGCCGCGACGCCGTCCGGGACCACGACCGTACCGGGGGCGTGCTCGCCGGTCAGCGCCCCGCCGAGGCCGACGCTCAGCACCACCCCGGTGGTCGGGACGCCCTCCATCGAGGTGAGACCGACGCCGACGCGGACAACACGAAGACGCGGTGCGGCGCGGCGAATGGCCCGCTCCTCCAGCCGCAGTGCGGCGGCCACGGTGACCTCCGACGGGTCGAGGTCAGCTGTACCGTTCGTCATTAGCGGACATTTGGCAGTCCGGACCGATGACGACCGCGGGTCGTAATGCCCTCGGGCTCCGGGCCCGGCCCGGTTCTCGCTTCCTCGAGGCGCTCCCCGGCCGGTGGCCGGATCGCTGCCGCCTCTCCACGAGCGTTTTGCGTCTCCACCGCACTGGCGGCGACGTCGTGGGCCTCCGCCCACCGGACCAGGTTGCGCGCCGCGTTGAGGTCGCGGTCGAGCTCGAGGCTGCACCTGCCGCAGCGGAAGACCCGCTCCCGCCGCGGCAGGTCGCCGCGGACAGTGCCGCATCCGGAGCAGCGCCTGCTGCTGGGAAACCAGCGGTCGGCCACCACCAGGGTGCTGCCGTACCAGCGGCACTTGTAGTCGAGCAGGCGGCGCAGCTCGGCGAATCCGCACTCGAGCACCGCCCGGTTCTGGCCGGCTCTGGCCCGGACCCGGCGGCGGGGTTGCGACAGCGTGCCCCGCGCCGAGCGGATCATGCCGCGGACGTTGAGATCCTCGACGACGATCCGGCCGTGGCTCTGAGCCAGTCTCGTGGTGAGGACGTGCAGGTGGTGGCGGCGCACGCTCGCCACGCGACGATGCGCCCGGGCCAGATGCCCCACGGCACGCCGCCGACGCGCACTGCCCTTGCGCCGTCGGCCGACGGTGCGCTGCAGTCGGCGGGTGCGACGCTCCTCTCGGCGCAGCGGCCGCACGCTGGGGACCAACTCGCCCGTGGAGAGCGCCGCCAGCGTGTGCACGCCGAGGTCGACGCCCACGGTATCCCGCCGGCCGTTGTCAGCAACCACTGCCCCGTCCACCTCGCAGGTGAAAGCGACGAACCAGCGGTCCGCGTCGCGCGCGATGGTGGCGGCGAGGATGCGGGCGGTCCCAGCGGTCAGACGACGCTGCAGCGCCACGGTGGCCTCGGCGGTGCGCAGTCGGCCAATACGCGGCAGCGTGATATGGCGGGGATCGTCGACGCGGACGGGACCGGTGGTGAAGCGACAGCTGTCTCGCCGGCCGCGCTTACGAAACCGAGGGAAGCCTACGGCGGCGCCGGCGCGCTCGCCGCTGCGGCTGGCCCGCCAACCGCGCAGTGCCGCCGCCAGCGCTGCCAATCCGCTTGAGTATGCCTCCTTGGAGTGCTCCCCCCACCAGGGTGCCACCAGCTCCTTGCTCCGGTTCCACTCCCGGCGCAGCTCCGGCAGGCTCCAGCCCAGCGATTCGCTGCGCACCTCCCCGAACATGCAGAGCTCGAACTCGCGCAGCGCCAGCGACGCTTGCACCTGCTCCAGGCCCCAGTTGAAGGCGAAGCGGGCGGCGCCGCAATGAGCGGCCAGCGCCCGCCGCTGCGTTCTGGCGGGATCGAGCGCGAAGCGGAACGCCTGGTGCAGCCTCGCTCCTTGCGCGTCCGTGCTCATGGCCACGAGTGTTGTGACCGAGCACGACACCTGTACGTCGCCCAGATCATGCCGGCGACCGTCCGGGGAGGCGGCGCCGCCGCATCGGCGCGATCGCCCGCGGCGAGGTCGACGAGGATCGTCCGGGCCGTCACCTGCCTAGCCGGGAGCGGTAGCCGGCCCTCGTGGAACCAGCGAAGCGCCATCTTGGGATCCACGCCTTGCTGCCGGGCCACGCGCAGACTTCACGCCACGGATCTACTCCGTCCGCAACTGTCCGCCAGTGCCGAGCAGTTCAGTACCCATTGTCGCGGTACCAGGCGACGGCGTCGGCGATCGCCGGCTCGATCGGGGAGGCGCGGTACCCGAGCTCGCGCTCGGCCTTGGCGCTCGTCGAGTACATGGAAAGGCGGCCCATGCGCACACCCTCGAGCGGGATCGTCGGAGTGCCGCCGATGACGCCGGCCCGGGCCTCGTCGACGGCGGCAGCAAC
>JAFALX010000367.1 GCA_019234035.1 Candidatus Dormiibacterota bacterium
GTGAGGAGATCGCGCAGCTGCGAGCCGAGCTCGAGGGTTCCCGGGCCGAGACGGAGTTCTCGGCGCGCGACGAGCTCGAGAACCTCCGCGAGGAGGTGCGCCGGCAGCGCGAGGAGCTCGACAACCTCTCCATCGGCGATCTGCTCAGCGACACGCAGTACCGGGAGTACATCGAGAAGTTCGGCAAGGTCTTCAAGGCCGGCATCGGTGCCGCCGCGGTGCGCGAGCTGCTGCAGAAGATCGATCTGGCCGAGGAAGCGATGCGGCTGCGTGAGGAGTCGAAGTCCTCCAGCGGGCAGCGCCGCCAGAAGGCGATCAAGCGGCTGCGCGTCGTCGAGGCGTTCCGCAAGTCGGGAACGTCGCCGGCATGGATGATCCTCGACGCGCTGCCGGTGATCCCGCCGGAGCTGCGTCCCATGGTGCAGCTCGACGGCGGCCGCTTCGCCACCAGCGACCTCAACGACCTCTATCGCCGCGTCATCAACCGCAACAACCGCCTGAAGAGGCTGCTGGAGCTGGGCGCGCCCGAGATCATCGTGCGCAACGAGAAGCGGATGCTGCAGGAGGCTGTCGACGCGCTGATCGACAACGGACGCCGCGGCCGTGCCATCACCGGCACGGGCAACCGCAAGCTGAAGTCGCTCTCCGACATGCTCAAGGGCAAGCAGGGCCGGTTCCGCCAGAACCTGCTCGGCAAGCGCGTCGACTACAGCGGCCGCTCGGTCATCGTCGTCGGCCCCGAGCTGCGTGTGCACGAGTGCGGCCTGCCCAAGAAGATGGCGCTCGAGCTGTTCAAGCCCTTCGTCATGCGTGAGCTCGTCTCACAGAACGTCACGCAGAACATCAAGAGCGCGAAGCGCATGGTGGAGCGCGTGCGTCCCGAGGTGTGGGACATCCTCGAGCCGGTGATCAAGGAGCATCCGGTGCTCCTGAACCGCGCGCCGACACTGCACCGACTCGGCATCCAGGCGTTCATGCCGGTGCTGGTCGAGGGCCAGGCGATCCAGATCCACCCGCTGGTGTGCAAGGCGTTCAACGCAGACTTCGACGGCGACCAGATGGCCGTGCACGTGCCGCTGTTCAGCGGCGCGGTCGCCGAGGCCAAGAACCTGATGATGTCGTCGAACAACATCCTGAGCGCGTCCAACGGCGCGCCGGTGGTGGCGCCGACGCAGGACATCGTGCTCGGCTCGTACTACCTGACACAGGAGAGCGCGGAGCCGGCGCCGGAGGACCCGCGCGGGCTGCTGACGTTCGCCTCCCCGGAGGAGGCCTCGCTCGCGTACGAGCACGGCCGGCTCACCCTGCATCAGTGGATTCGGGTGCGCATGCCGCGCCGCCGCGTGGAACCGCACCGCGCCTCCCAGCCGGTGCCCGAGGGCAACACGCTCGTGGTCACCACAGTGGGTCGCGTCATCTTCAACGACGTGCTGCCGCTCGGCGAACACGGCATGGACAACGACCTGCCGGCGATGGTGTTCCGCAACGAGGTGCTGGACCTGCGCAAGCTGGCCGGCCTCGTCAAGGAGTGCTACGACCTCCACGGCTCGGACACCACCGCGCAGATCGTCAACGACATCAAGCGCCTCGGCTTCCACTACGCGACGCGCGCCGGTGTGACCGTGGCCGCGATGGACATCAAGACGCCGGAGCGCAAGGCGGCGATCATCGCCGAGGCCGAGAACGAGGTCGAGGAGGTCGATCTGCAGTACCGCCGCGGTCTGATCACGGACGACGAGCGCTACCTCAAGACGGTCGAGATCTGGACGCGCGCCACCGACGAGGTCACGCGCGTGACCATGAGCTCCTTCGACCGCTTCCACTCGGTGCTGATGATGTCGCAGTCGGGAGCCCGCGGCTCCACGCAGCAGATTCGTCAGCTGGCCGGCATGCGCGGCCTGATGGCGGACCCGACCGGACGCATCATCGACCTGCCCATCAAGGCGAACTTCTCGGAAGGCCTCACGGTGCTGGAGTACTTCATCTCCACGCACGGCGCCCGCAAGGGACTCGCCGACACCGCCCTGCGCACCGCTGACTCGGGCTATCTGACGAGGCGACTCGTCGACGTGGCCCAGGACGTCATCGTGCGCATCGAGGACTGCGAGACCACCGCGGGCATCTGGGTCGAGCTCGAGGACGCGGAGCTGGGTGAGCGGGTCATCGACCGCTACCAGGGACGCATCGCGGCACAGGACGTCACGCTCGGTGACGAGGTGCTGCTGCGGTCGGGCGACGACATCGAGGACGAGGTGGCGCGCCGCATCCTGCGCGACCGTTCGCAGATCGGGCGCGTCAAGGTGCGCAGCATCATGACGTGCAAGGCCCGCGAGGGTGTGTGCCGCATGTGCTACGGCCGCAACCTGGCGACCGGACGGCTCGTCGAGATCGGTGAGGCCGTCGGCGTCATCGCGGCGCAGTCGATCGGAGAGCCGGGAACGCAGCTGACGATGCGTACGTTCCACACCGGAGGTGTGGCGACCGGTGGTGCGGACATCACACAGGGTCTGCCACGCGTCGAGGAGCTGTTCGAGGCGCGCGTGCCGAAGGGCAAGGCGTTGATCAGCGAGATCGACGGGGTCATCGAGCTGGTCCGCACCGAGAGCCGTGCGCTCAAGGTGAAGGTGACCTCACGCGACGTGTTCGACACCACGTACGCGATCCCCGCGGGGTTCGCTGTGCTCGTGACCGACACGCAGCCCGTCACCGAGGGCCAGGAGGTGCTGCGCGGCGCCGATGATCGCGGCAACGATGTCTCGGTTCGCGCCAAGTACGCCGGTGTGGTGAAGGTCGGCGCCAAGGAGATCATGGTGCGCACCTCCGACGAGGAGACGCGCGAGTACGCGATCCCGGCAGCGGCGCAGGTCGTCGTTCGCGAAGGCGATCACGTCAACGCCGGCGACAAGATCACCGAGGGGTCGATCAGCCCGCAGGAGCTGCTGCTCGTGCGTGGCCGCGACGAGGTGCAGAACTACCTCGTCCGCGAAGTGCAGCGTGTGTACCGCTCGCAGGGTGTCGACATCAACGACAAGCACATCGAGGTGATCGTTCGCCAGATGATGCGCAAGGTGCGCATCGACAACGCGGGCGACACCGACCTGCTGCCCGGCGAGATCGTCTCGCAGTTCGAATGGGAGGAGGCCAACGCCAAGGCGCTGAGCGAGGGCGGCGAGCCCGCCATCGCACAGACGGTGCTGCTCGGTCTGATCAAGGCCGCGCTCAACACCGCCTCATGGCTGTCGGCGGCGTCGTTCCAGGAGACGACACGCGTGCTCACCGAGGCGGCGATCTCCGGCAAGGTCGACAGGCTGCGCGGCCTCAAGGAGAACGTGATCATCGGCAAGCTGATCCCTGCCGGCACGGGCCTCGACTACTACCAGAAGCTGCGCGAGGAGGCCATCCGTCTGTACGAGGACGACGAGGAGATGGCGGCGGCGGCGGCCGCCGCCGGTGGCGGCGACGGCGTCCCAGCCTCGGTGAGCCTCGGCGACGAGCTGGCGCAGCCCGACGAGTCGCCGGTCGGACCGGCGTAGCTCCTCCCTATCCGCGCCACAAGCGGGCCCCGGGGATCTCCCCGGGGCCCGCGTTGTCGTTTCTCTCGTTCGACACCGTCGCATCGGGACACCGGCGTCGTCGAAACGCAACACGGCCGCACGTACATTGCCCTGCGTGTCGTCTCCCCTCCTTGCCACGAGCCCCTCGTCGAACCTCGGACCGTTCAGCGAGACCGTCTGGCTCGCGATCATCGCCGCGCTCGTCGTCTGGCTGATCGTCTACCTGGCGTACAAGCTGCGCATGACCAGCAAGCGCGACTTCGGCTTCCCGATCCGCCGCCGCCTGCTCAGCTTCCACATGACGGTCCACGACAACCAGCGCGCCGACGTGCCCTTCTGGTGGACCGACCTCCAGGTGCAGCGCGCCGTCAAGTCATACTGGCGCCGCAGCCTCCGCAGCGAGACCGAGCAGTCCTAGGCCGCCAGGCGACGGACACATTCGGTCACATTGACGCGCCGCCCCCCGCTGGGCGACGATTGCGTGGCGCCTGGGGCGGCAGGCCGAGCAGTGTCGGAGCAGTGGGGGAGGGAATTAGGGAGGTCCCGCTCGTGGCAGAGGTGCTGGTCGTCGAGGACGACTCCCTGACGAGGCGCTTCCTCCAGCAGGCGCTGGAATTCGGGGGTCACCACGTCGCCGGCGCAGCCGACGGCGCGGAGGCGATCGCCCTGCTGGACGCAGCCGGCAAGTTCGACTGTGTCGTCACGGACTACGCCATGCCCCGGGCCGACGGCATCGACGTCATCAACCACGCCCAGGGCATCGACCCCACCCTTCCCTGCGTGGTGGTCACGTCGTACCGCGAACTCGATCTGGCGATGCGCGCCGTCCAGGCGGGCGCCGTCGCCTTCGTCCCCAAGCCGTTCAAGACCGAGCACCTCCTCACCGTCGTCAACGGCGCGCTGCGGCGGCGGGAGCTCGCCACCGAGGCGATGCGCCTCCGGCTTCTCGCGCCGATGCTCGAGCGCTTCACCCTGGTGCTGGCCAACACCCTCGAATCCAAGGACACGGCCACCCAGTGGCATGCCAACCGGCTCGTCCACCTGTCCGGGCGCATCGCCACCCACCTCGGGCTGCCCGACGACCAGCGCTCCGCCATCCGTTTCGGCGCCTGCCTGCACGACATCGGCAAGGTGGCCGTGCCCGAGCAGCTGCTGCACCGGCCGGCGCCCCTCAGCGCCGAGGAGCGCGAGATCATGCGGATCCACCCCGTTGCCGGAGCGATGATCCTGGAGAGCATCGACACTTGGCAGGACGTGCGCCTCATCGTCCGCCACCACCACGAGCGCTACGACGGTAACGGCTACCCCGACGGGCTCCGCGGCGAGGAGATCCCGCTGGGAGCGCGGATCGTCGCCGTGGTCGACGCCTTCGATGTGATGCGCTCCGGCCGTCCCTACGCCGCGGCCCGGCCGCCGGAGGAGATCCACACCGAGCTCGAGCGCAACCGGGGCACGCAGTTCGACCCCGCGATCGTTGATGCGCTCCTCGCCGTCACCAGCGACTCCGACTTCGAGGTGCCGCTGGACGGGATGCCGCAGCCTGGGCTGCTTGCGGAGATGACCGATCCGCAGGAGGAGGTCGCGGCGGTCAACTCGCTGCTCGGCGAGGTCCGCGCCCGCGCCCGTTCCAGCGCCTGATCAGATCGCCGCTGCGCCGGCCTCGAGCAGGTCGGCGAGGTCGCGCTGCGCGAGCGAGCGGCACAGGTCGACGATCCCGTCCTGGCCGGGTCGCTGCAGCACGATGTCCGCCTCCTCCTTGAGCTCCGGGACCGCGCGCTGGACGGCAACGCCGATCCCGGCGCAGTCGATCATCGCGACGTCGTTCTCGCCGTCCCCCACGGCGACAACCTCGGCCAGCTCCACCGACAGCTCTGCGGCGGCGGCTGCGAGCCCGCTTGCCTTGCCGCACCCGCCCGCCATGACCATCAGGGAGTCGACGTTCGGGATCAGCGCGAGGTCCAGGCCCAAGTCGGCCGCGGCGGCCCCGACGGCCTCATGGTTCTCGACCGGGGTCGAGATCACGCTGCGACCCACGATCAGCGGGCCGACCCCGCGGCGACGCAGCTCCGCGAGGAGCGCCTGGGAGACCGCGGCGCACAGCAGGCGCTCGGTGTTCCGCTCGGGATCCAGCATCAGCGCGCCGTTCTCCAGGACGAGCCTGTCGAACAGCCGGAGCTCGGGGAACACGTCGAGGAGCTCCTCCATGTTCCGCCCCGTGACGAGAACCACGTGCCGGCCCGAGTCCCGGACGGCGCGCAGCGCGGTCCGGACGGGTTCGGTCACCACCCCATCGGTCGCGATCGTGCGGTCGTAGTCGCAGGCCAGCAGCCGGAAGCGCATGCACCATTAATACAGGCCGGGGACCAGGGGCCCGACCGCCCTACTTCGCGGCCTGCTTGGCGTCGCGCGTGCTGAAGATGGCGCGGATCTCGGTGCCCTCTCCCGGCCTCGATCGGATCTCGAGTCTCCCCTTCTCCAACTCTGCGCGCTCGCGCATCGAGATCAGGCCGAGGTGCTTGCCCGCGTCGAGACGGGCCTCCGTGGCGGCCACATCCATGCCGATGCCGTCGTCCCGCACGCTCGCTGCGACCGAACCAGGCTGGAAGTGGATGATCACCTCGACCGACGTGGCGCGCGCGTGCTTGCGTGCGTTGTTCAGGGCTTCCTGGATGATGCGGAACAGGGTGGGCTCGAGCGAACCCGGAAGACGCGTCTCCTCGCCCACCACGCGGAGGAACAGGTGAAGACCCGACCGCTCGCCGAACT
>JAFALX010000006.1 GCA_019234035.1 Candidatus Dormiibacterota bacterium
GCTCATCCGCATCGGCGCCGGCACCGACGAGGTGATGAAGGAGATCATCGCCAAGACGTCGCTCGGCCTCTAGCCCTCCAGCGCGCGGTCCGCCGCCCTCGGCGTCGCCCGGCGTGTGCCGGCGGCCGGGACCGAGCGGGCGATGAGGGTTGACGCCGAGGCAGCTGTGTCGCTCGGCGCTTGACTCTATGGGCCTCCTGAATAATATGTTGTATGCGACGCGTCGTACCAGACGCGTAGTGCACGACGGATTCCAGGAGGCCCGCGACCATGGAGGCACCCGGCGTTCCCCGGCTCAGCCGGCTCACGACGACGGGCCTGCTCGCAGGTCCGTTCCTCACGATGCTCGATTCCAACGTCGTCAACGTGGCGGTGCCGGACATCGCCCGGTCGGTGCACGCTCCGCTGAGCAACGTGCAGTGGACGGTGAGCGGCTACCTGCTCGCGCTCGGCACCGCTCTCGCCGCCTCCGCGTACCTCGAGCGACGCTTCGGAAGCCGCCACCTGTACGCCGGTGCCATGGTCGCCTTCACGATCGCCTCAGCGGCGTGCGTGCTGGCGCCGGGTCTGCCCCTGCTGATCGCCGCCCGTTTCATCCAGGGCGTCGCCGGCGCGCCGCTGGTGCCCGTGGCCATGAACATGCTGATGAACCCGTCGAGCGATGCCCGCCGTCAGATCCCCGCCGCCGCGGGCATCCTGCTGTTCCTCGCACCGGCGGCGGGGCCGACGGTCGGTGGCGTCCTTATCGGTGCGTTCGGATGGCAGTCGATCTTTCTCATCAACGTGCCATTCGGCGTCGTGGGCGTTGCCGGTGCGCTGCGGCTACCGGCCGGCGTAGCCCAGGTCGGCAGCGCCGGGGCTCGTCTCGACGTGCTGGGTCTCGCGTTGCTCGCCGCGGGTCTCGGTTTTGCCTTCTACGGCAGTGGACAGGGGCCAGTGGCCGGCTGGCTTGCACCGCGTGTGTGGCCGTTCTGGTCGGCGGGCGCGCTGTTGCTCGTGCTCTATGTCGTGCGCGCACGCCGCGTGGCGCACCCGGTGCTGCGCTTGAACATGCTGCACGATCGTCAGGCGGCGCTCGCCCTGGGGCTCGCGTCGATCGCGGATGTCGTCCTCTTCTCGGTGCTCTTTCTCGTGCCCGTGTACTTGCAGGTTGCTCAGCACGTGTCGCCATTCGACGCCGGCGTCGTGCTCCTGCCGCAGGGCGCGGTGATGGGTGTGAGCATGGCGGTCACGGCGAGCGTCGTCACCCGCGGCCGTGTTCGTGAAACGGCCATCATCGGCATGATCGTGCTCGTGGCGGCAACGGTCGCCTTGCTGACGGTGGGCGCCGCGACACCCCTCTGGCTGACGGCGCTGCTCCTCGGCGGGCGTGGCCTCGCCATCGGACTCGTCGTGCAGCCGCTGCTCGCTGTGATGCTTGCGCGCGTGCCGCGGGCCGAGTTGGCAGACGCAAACAACCTCTTCAATGTTGCCGAACGGTTGACCGGATCCTTTGGTATCGCACTGCTCGGCACCGCGTTCGCGGCGATCGGTCTGCACGCTATCGTCATCGTGCTCGTGGGACTCGCGTTCGCCGGCCTCGCGGGCAGTCTGTTCATCCGAAACCAGCGGGATGTCGCGATCTCCTCACTCGAATCGAAAGCGGTCGCCGCGTAGCGACACCGACGCGACGATCGTGCGCGAGACGCACCAGGTCGCATCGTACCTTCGCGACCTCAGCCGCAGATACGTCGAGGCGCCGGTCGAGGCCGACAAGCAGCGCAGCGGTCTCACGGTGCCGCAGATCAGCGTGATAGCCATGCTGTTCGATAGTGGCCCGCAGAGCCTGCGCGAGCTGAGCGGTTCCCTGGGATTGAGCCACAGCACGGTGTCAGGGATCGTCGACCGCCTCGAGCGACGAGGTCTCGTCCGCCGCGACACGGACGAGACCGATCGCAGACGCACCAGCATCTCCGTTACCGCCGCGGTCGACAGGTACGCCCGCGAAGACCTTGGACGACAACAGGTGGGCCGGCTGCTTCCGATCATGCGCTCCGCAACCGCAGCGGAGAGGAAGGTGATCGCCGACGGCTTGCGCACGCTACACGATCTCGCGCAGCGAACCTGACGGCTGCCGACCCGCTCGGGGTGGCCGTATCACGTGCCCCCGGCGCGCGCCGACGGCCCCAGATCTGGCGGGCCCGTGTAACGCGTGTCGCAGTCCGCGCACTGTCGCATTCCCGCAGCAATCCGGCCGATAGGCTGGCCTGCGCACGACATCCGACCCGCTGGGGGAGCCGCAGTGACTGCCGATACCGACACACCGCTGACGTACGACGACACCGAGAGCCTGCCCGATCGCGCCGCCGATCACGAGGGCGGCGCTCCAGCGGTCCCGGCCGCGGCGGCGCCCGTCCCATCCCCTGAGGAGGCCGCGGTGACTGCCGACAGCGACGCCCCGCCGACCGACGCAGGCGAGAGCGAGGGGCCGGCCGACAGGGTTGCCGATCGCCTGGAGCGCGACCGGCCCGTCGCTGCCGCAGCGGCTGCCCTCGGCCGTTCTCCGCTCATGGGGCACTGGACCGAGCACATCGCCACCCTCGAAAGTGACCTCGACGCCGAGAGCGCGGCGGAGAAGACCATGCTGGACGCTGTTCAGCGGGACATGGCAGCGCGGCCACCCGCCGAGGCGGCCGGAGTCGACATCTCCGCGGTCAAGGCTGCCGATCCCGGCTTCGACGATCGGCGGTTCCTGAGCGCGTGCCGGGAGACGCTCGAGCTGGTGCGCAAGGCGCGGGCCGTCCGCGACCCACGCTTCGCCGATGGACTTCTCTCGGCGCCGCTCGCCGCCGAGCTGAGCAGCGCCGTGACAGCCGACTCTGCGTCCGGCCGCCACCACGTGGAGCCCGAGCTGGAGATCGCGTCCTGCGCGATCACTGGGGCAAGCGTCGAGAACGGCGTCCCCACCGCAAGCGTCCGCTTCCATCTCACCGGCGAGGAGCTGCACCGCGACACGGCCATGCGCGTCATCGCGGGAACCACCGCGGAGACCGCCTGGGACGAGGAGTGGACGTTCCAGCGCATCGCGGCCGACGGCAGCGACGCCGTC
>JAFALX010000210.1 GCA_019234035.1 Candidatus Dormiibacterota bacterium
ACGAGGACGTGCGCCGCGATGCCCTCTCCTTCGAGCGCCAGCGCGATGAGCACGTGATCAGTGGCGACCACCCGCGAATCCTGCTGCTGCGCTCCCGCAAACGCCATCTCGATCACTCGCTTGACGCGCGACGTCGGGATGATCTGCTGGATCACGATGCGCTCCTCGCGACCGAGGACCGCGACGATCCGCTCGCGCACGTCGTCGTGAGCCACGCCGAGTCGCATGAGAACGACGCTCGCAATCGCCCCCGACTGCCTGGTCATCGCAAGCAGCAGGTGCTCGGTCCCGATGTACGAGTGCTGACTCCGCTCTGCTTCCTGCTGCGCGAGGGTCAGCATCTCTTTCGCAGCGTCCGTGAACCGCTCGAACGGATACATGACGCTCAATAGCATGCAGCGACGCCCGCAGGAGGACAACCGTCGCACGTCGCACAGCGCTTCCCTCTGGCGCTGTGCGGCCACACCATGGCGCGGCGCAGGGACGAGCTGAAGCCGCCGCCGGCGCAATGGCGCCATGCGCTCGCCGTCTCGTCCCCGCGCCCCCCGATGTGGCTAGCGCTTCCTTCCGGCGACGGCGTCGCGCGCCCGGTCCACGATCCCGTTTGCGCGCATCGTGAACTCGTTGACCGCCGGCTGCTTCGGATGCGGCCGTGTTGGTGCAGTGCCCTTTGCCCGCTGCATGGCGCGACCGAGGTCGTCGAGCTCACTTTTGCGCGCCACCATCGCAATGGCGGGGAACAGCTCCCGCTCCTCCTCGTCGATGTGGTGCGCCGTCTTCTTCTCGAGCGTCTTCACCTGGTCGGACACGTCCTTCACGTGCGCGCTTCCCACGCGGCCGTCCAGGCGAGCCAGGCTCTCCTTGATCTCCTGATGCTCCTGCAGACCGTCGGCGACGTGCGAGCGCGCGATGGGCATCTCCTGCCGCACACGCGGGTACAGGACACCAGCGGCGAACTGCGCACAGATCGCCTCGCGGACAGCCTAGCCCGCGACCCCGCTCGACGATCCGCGGTACGCACCGTTCGCGTCGTCGTCGGCATTGTCTCGATGTGCCGGCTTGCTTCGCCGCAGCAGTGCCTGCACGAGCGCGCCCGCCGCAGCCGTCGCCCCAGCCTCCGCCCCAGTGGACAGCGCGCGGCGCCACCACGGGTTGGAGCGCCGCTCGATTGCCGCGTACTGCTGAGCGACGCGCAGCGCGATCTCGTCCATGAGCTCATCGCGTCCCCGCCGCAGTCCCTTGCCACGGCGACCGAGCCAGCGATCCGCCGAGCGTGCGGTCGGGACCGCCATCTTGCGTGCCGGGGACGGAAGTCGCTTGGAACCGCGTGTGAGCGGCCCGGAGTCGCGGCGCCGCACGATGATCACGCTCGCGACCGACACGCCGGCAACGGCGCTGACGCCGGCGGCGATGACGACCACCCGTACACCGACATGTCGTGCACGGCGACCACGGACCCGCAGCTCGTGCAGCGTGCCCGTCAGCTCGTCGCGCTTCTCCTCTATTTCTCGCCGAGTGTCAGTTGCTGCTTCGCCCACTGAACATCCTCCTTGATGGTTTCGGTTGTCTGCTGCATCGGCTTCGTGCGCCGCAGCTGACGCGCCGCGAACAGCGCGGCGACGATCGCGACCGCGAGGAACAGCAGCGAGAATCCCGCCGCGGCCGCCCAGTGCACGGGCACAACCGTGATGACGGTGACGACCGCCATGATCAGAAAGCCGATCACGCCGAAGGCGGCGAGTGCGCCGCCCACGACCACGGCCACTCCACCCCGGACGGTCTCTGCAAGCTCCTGTTTCGCCAGCCGGACCTCATCGGCGATGAGGCCGGTTCCCTTGTCGACCGCGTCTCGAACGAGCTCGATGGTGCTCGGCTCCGAGGTGCGATCGTCATCGGTCGGTCTGGTCGTCTCGTGGATGCGAACCGAATCCGCATTCATGACTGAAATTCCCTCCTGCGTCGTCAGGATCTCGATCTGTCTCTGGTCGGTGCTCGCTGGAGCGCTGTCATCCATGCTAATGGCGCGTACCGGTGTCTGCGGGCAATTGGGCGGGCGATGCGCCGGCGTGATTGCACAGACGATGCGCATCGACGGCCGGCCGCAATGGTGCGGACAATTGCCCCGGCCGTGGGGGTGGCGCGTACGCTCGTGCACAATGGTCGGATGGCTCATGTGATACGGACCACCAGAACCTGCTCGAACGTGAGCGCGGCATGACGGCTCCACGCAAGCTGCTCGTGATCGGTGGCTCCGCGGGGGCGATCGAGCCGCTGCTTCAGCTGGTGGAGAAGCTGCCGGCGGACGCGGGTGTCGCGGCGGCGGTGGTCGTCCATCGCCCCTCCCACCGCCCGAGCTCGCTCACCACGTTGGTCAACAATCACGCGCCGTTCCCGGCGGTGGAACCGTCCGACGGCGACCCGTTGCAGGCCGACCACGTCTACGTCGCCCCCCCCGAC
Source organism: Candidatus Dormiibacterota bacterium (assembly GCA_019234035.1). Lineage (GTDB taxonomy): Bacteria > Chloroflexota > Dormibacteria > Aeolococcales > Aeolococcaceae > JAFALX01. The sequence goes on from JAFALX010000210.1 coordinate 2,458, forward strand.
TATCACCTCGAGATCGGAGCCGACTCCCTTGGTGTCAACCCTGGCCCGAAGATCAACAGCCAGCGCCCGGCGATCGACGTGCTGTTCCGCACCGCGGCATCGGTGTACCGCGAGGCGGCCGTCGGTGTCGTGCTCTCGGGTACGCTCGACGACGGCGCCAGTGGTCTGCTCGCGATCTGCCGAGCAGGTGGCGCCGGGCTCGTGCAGGATCCCGGCGAGGCAGAGTTCGGCGACATGCCCGACGCCGCGTTGCAGCGCGCACCGTGCGCCCAGGCCTTTCCCACCGATCGGCTCGGCGACGAGGTTGCTCGCCTGCTGAGCCTCGACGGCGAGTCGCCGGGTGAACGAGAACGAGTACCGATGACAACGCCAAGACACCTCGAGCGACCTGGCGCCGATGAGGGCAACGTGCTCGGGCGCGCCGATGTGCGCGGCACGCCGGTTGGCGTCACGTGCCCCGATTGCGGCGGTTCCCTCTGGCTCTCAGACGACGCCGATGACCCAACGGTCACATGCCGGGTGGGTCACAGCTTCTCGCCGGACACGCTGCTGCAGCTGCAGTCCGATCGCCTCGATCGTGCGCTCTGGGCGGCGCTTCGCTCCCTGGAGGAGCAGGTCGCCGCGACCAAGTTCCTGGAGGACATGAACCGGCGCAACGGCCAGGCCGCTGCGGCGTCGCGCCATCGCGCGCGTCGCGAGGTCGTCGAGGAACAGGTGGCAGCCATGCGAACGTTCGTCACCTCGCTCCGGCCGACTGGGAACGGGACAGAGAACTAGCGGCCCTCCCCTCCGCGCCGGCGCGCTCGGCGTTCACCGCGGCACCGAGCATCACGATCTGCGCCAGCCAGAAGGCGAACGTCAGCAGCAGGAAGAACAACGCGAACGTCTGCCCATACGTGCTGAACCCGTGCTGCAGCTTGAAGAAGAGCGGGAACAGCAGCATGAACGCCTCGAACAACACGGCGGCGACGAGTGTTCCGACCACGACGTCCCTCACCCGCTGCGGCCGGTTGGGAACGATGTAGTAGATCGTGCCGAACAGCAGCACGCCGTCGACGAAACCCAGGCCGATCTGCAGGAGCGTTGCGATCCACCCGCCGCGCAACCAGGACGGCAGTGCCGACCAGTGCGTCACCAGCGACAGCAGACTGGCCGAGCCCACGCCGAGCCCGACCAGCAGCGTGAACACCGCGATGATGGCCACGCCCATCAGCTTCTGGCGGATGAAGCTGCGTTGCTTCGTAGAGATGAGGGCGTCCAAACCCTGCTCGAGGGCGCTGAACAGCGCTGTGCCACTCCACAGCAGCCCGACGATGCTCACCACGAACAGCGGACCGGCCGCCTGGTGGAAGTCGTGCACTGCCTGGACGATCTGCTGCCCCTGACCGCCCGGAATCGCCGACTCGATGTTCGCGTCGACGGTGGCGCTGACGCCCGAGCCTCCCACGATCGCGGTCAAGGTCGTCGTGATCAGCAGGATGATCGGGAAGAATGCGAACAGCGTGTTCCACGCGATGTTCACCGCGAACGTCCCGCCGTTGGCCGCGGCATAGCGCTTGACGACGCGCAGCACGAACGGGTCGTGCTTGCGGTGCTCCTCGTGCTCCCTGTGCTTGTCGCGGCCCCGGTCGTGATCGTCGTGCGCGCGCGGCCCACGCTCGTCCGCAACGGCGTGCGGGGCTCGCAGCCATGGGGCCGTGACGGTCGTCGGCGTGTCGTCCGGATAGATCGATTTCACCCTTCGTTCTCCCATCAGTCAGTCTTCTAACCGGGCAGCGTCTCGCCACCGATCGGCGCCAGCACCTCCCCGGAGTAGTAGCCGCTCAGCCGCTCGCTGGCAAAGAAGACGTAGGACGGCGCGATGTCGTCGGGATGCGCCGCGCTCTGCATCGGCACCTGCCGTCCGAAATGCTCGACCTTCTCGGTCGACATCGTCGCGGGAATGAGCGGCGTCCACACCGGTCCTGGGGCCACAGCGTTCACGCGGATGCCGCGGTCCACGAGCGCCTGCGCCAGCGAGTACGTGAAGGCGTTCACCGCACCCTTGGTCGTTGCGTAATCGATCAGCGACCGGTTTCCGCGAAGGCCGTTGATCGACGACGTGTTGATGATCGCTGCGCCGCGTTCGAGGTGGGGCAGCGCGGCACGCGTCACGAAGAAGAACGACGTGATGTTGGTTCGCACCGTGCGCTCCCACTGCGCGGTGCTGATGTCCTCGAGCGCGTCCGCGGGCTCCTGATACGCGACGTTGTTGACCAGGACGTGCAGGCCGCCGAGCTCGTCGACAACGCGCTGAACCACCTCGCGACTGTGGCTCTCGTCGCTGAGATCGCCGCGAATCAGCAGGCAGCGGCGTCCGGCAGCCTCGACGTGGCGCCGTGTCTCCACCGCGTCGCCATCCTCACTGAGGTACGCGATGGCGACGTCCGCGCCTTCTTTGGCGAACGCGATTGCCACGGCGCGGCCGATGCCCGAGTCGCCCCCGGTGACGAGCGCCACCCGTCCATCCAGCAGGCCGCGTCCGGTCCAGTCGCTCATCGTGTCACGCGGCCGCGGCCGCATCTCCGTCGTGGACCCGGGATGCTCCTGCTGCTGCGCCGGAAACGTCGCGGTGGTCGCGCTGGTCATTGCTGCACCTCTTCCTCGATGGTTGTTCGCAATATCCGAAAATCGTACATTCCAACTATAATGTCCTGGACGTGACCGCGGCAGAAGGAGATAGCCCATGAATGCCATCGACCTGCTGATCAGCGACCATCGCGAGGCCGAGCGGCTGTTCTCGGAGTTCGCCGCCGACAACGGCGATCACCGGGCCGACATCCTTGCGAAGCTCGTAGGCGAGCTCTCCGTGCACACGGCGATCGAGGAGGCGTACGTCTACCCGCACGTG
>JAFALX010000321.1 GCA_019234035.1 Candidatus Dormiibacterota bacterium
TCCCGCTCGGGCTGGCCACGTTCGCAGAGGCGATTCGCGCGGGCTCCGAGTGCTTTCACGCGCTGCAGGCGATCCTCGAGCAGCGCGGCCTCAGCACCGGCCAGGGTGACGAGGGCGGGTTCGCCCCCAACCTCGAGGCCAACGAGGTCGCGGTCACGCTGCTGCTCGAGGCAGTGGATCGCGCGGGGTACACCACCGACCAGGTGGCGATCGCGCTCGACCCGGCGGCGTCCGAGCTGTACCGCGACGGCCGCTACGAGCTGCGCGGCGAGGGCAGGGTTCTTGACAGCCGGCAGCTCGTCGATCTCTGGGACGACTGGACGGGCCGCTACCCTATCGTCTCCATCGAGGATGGGATGGCAGAAGACGATTGGGAAGGTTGGCAGCTGCTGACAGAACGCCTCGGCGCGCGCGTGCAGCTCGTCGGCGACGACCTCTTCGTCACCAACGTGGGGCGGCTGCAGCTCGGGTTCGAGCGCGGTGCCGCCAACGCGCTGCTGGTCAAGCTCAACCAGATCGGCACCCTCACCGAGACACTCGCCGCGGTGTCGCTGGCCGCCGAGCACGGCTACGCCTCGGTGATCAGCCACCGCAGCGGCGAGACCACCGACACGACCATCGCCGACCTGGCGGTGGCGACCAACGCCGGGCAGATCAAGGCGGGCGCGCCGTCGCGCGGCGAGCGTGTCGCCAAGTACAACCGGCTGCTCGCGATCGAGGCCGAGCTCGGCGAGCGCGCGACCTATGCCGGTGCCGCGGCGTACCCGCGTGCGACGCCTCGCGGCAGCTCCCCGCCCGCCGCCCAGGCCGCGGGCTCGCCTTGACCGACGTCAACGGGCGGCCGAGCCCGTCGACGCGGGCCACGCGGGCCGGACTCGGGCACGGGTCCGCCGAAGCCGGTGCGGCGCTGGTCCCCTCGCCCTCGCTCGCCGCCGTCCGGACATACTCCGACCTGGCAACGCTCGACGCCGCCATGGAGACGTGGGAGGCATACCGCCGCTACGGCAGCGAGTCGACCAAGCTCCTCGAGTCCGCTCTGGCTGACCTGGAGACGCCCGACCATGGTGCGCCGCCGCTGGCGCGGGTGACCACCAGCGGCCAGGCGGCGCTCGCCGTGGCCCTCATGCTGCTGGCCGGACCGCGACGCCGCCGGGTGGTGGTGGTGCGCCCCTGCTACGGCGGCACCGACTCGCTCATCGCCGGCCCGCTGGGCAACCTCGGGCTCGACCTCACTCCGGTCGACACGATCGCAGGCGAGAACGACCACGCGGCCAAGGTGGCGGCCGTCCTCGACGACGACGTCTGCGCGGTGGTCACCGAGGTGATCACCAATCCGCTGATGACGCTGATCGACGTGCCGGCCATCATCGAGGCGGCGCACGCAGCCGGCACGGTCTGCGTCGTCGACTCGACGTTCACGTCGCCGTTCTTCTTCCAGCCGATGGCGTACGGCGCGGACGCGGTGTTTCACAGCCTCACCAAGCACCTCTCCGGGCACAGCGACGTGCTTGGCGGCGTGCTGCTCGTGCGGGCCGATCTCGACGCTGCCGGCTGGACCGACGGCTTCGCCAACCTGCTCGGCGCCGAGCTCAGCCCGTTCGATGCGTGGCTGGCGCTGCGCGGGCTGCGGACCGCCGCACTGCGCCTGGAGCGGGGCTCGCAGAGCGCGGCGCAGCTGGCGTCGTGGTTCTCGCGCGACGGTCGCGTGCACGGCGTCCACTATCCGGGACTGCACGGCGACGATGAGGCAACGCGCGCGGAGCGACTGCTGCCGCGCGGACGTGGGCCGATGCTGAGCGTCGAGCTCGAGGGCGGCGTGGAGGCGGTCGACGCCTTCGTGCAGCGGCTCACGGGCGTGCGGCTTGCGCCGAGCCTGGGCGACGTCGCCACCACGATCAGCCATCCCGCGCTGACGTCGCACCGCGCGCTGAGCCCGGAACGGCGCCGGGCGCTCGGCATCAGCGACGGGCTGATCCGCATCAGCACCGGCGTCGAGACCGTCGAGGACCTGCAATCGGAGTTCGACCGGGCCCTCGGCTGACCGCGGACTCGACGGGCGCCACGTCGTGCGACACTCGATGGGCGCCACGTCGTGCGACAGTGGAGCAGTGGAGCGTATCGGGATCCGCGAGCTGGCGCGGCGAGCACGCGACGTGGTCCGCAGGGTCACCGCCGGTGAGGAGCTGGAGATCCCAGCGACGAGGTCGTTGCGGGATATCGAGCCCGCTGCTCCGTTACCCGGTAAATCGCTGTCCGAGGTGCTTGAGGAGATGCGCACCGAGGAGCAGTGGTGACAAGGCTTGCACGTGGTTACGAGCGTGAGGCGGCCGGACTGCGCAATATCATCGGACCATGGCAACGATCAGACTCGCAAACGGTGGGGACCTCACGATCAAGCTCAGCCTCGACGAGGTGAAGAAACAGCTGGCGGCGAGCCCGGACTTCGTCGAGCTTCCCGGTGAAGACGGCCCGGTGCTCGTACGACCTTCGGCGGTGATCGCGATCATCGAAGACTCCAAGCGCGGGACGGCGGGATTCCGCGTCAGCGCCGCAGCCGGCTGACGCCGCCGCGGGCGCGCCGCCCCGCAGAATGCGACCATGCCGCCCAACGCAGGCCCGGCCTCCTCGCGCCTGAGCGTCGTCCAACCGATTCCCGACGAGGGCATCCTCGATCGCGTCGGCAACACGCCGCTGCTGCGCATCCATCTGTTCGAGCGGGAGGCGCCGAGTGTGGCGGTCTACGCGAAGGCGGAGTTCTTCAACCCGGGCGGCTCGGTGAAGGACCGCCCGGCG
>JAFALX010000023.1 GCA_019234035.1 Candidatus Dormiibacterota bacterium
TGCGGTGGCGGGGCTACGCTGCTCGCCGCGGCGAGGCAGAGGTGCGCAGCCGCTCATCGAAGCGATCGTCGTATTCGATCCGGTGCGCTCGGAAGGCATCGAGCAGCGCTCCCTGCCACTCGAGGAGGGCCTCGTGAAGGCGGCTGCTCGTGGAGACCCGCCACAGCCCGCGCGGCGGCCGTAGTCCGATCTTTGTCGTCGCGTCGTACACATCCGATCGCAGATCGGATGGCAGGTCTCTGCGGCCGCTGAGATTGTGCATCTCAACGGCTGCGATCAACGTCTCGACCAGGTTCAACTGGCGGTCCTCGTCTCGACGACGGACGGTCTCGGTCGCTGCTGCCTCGCGTGCGGCGTGCGAGTCACGACTTGCTGTCGCGATTGCCATGCTCTGAGCCTCCAGATGGTGATCGCCCAGGGCCGGCGGCGACCAGACCGTCGATTTGCAGAAAAGCTGAGATTTCCTATGCCCAGAACTATGATAGCAGCACTATCATGTTCGGGGCGGGCCCAGCAGCGCGGAGGGACGCGTCGACAGCTCGAGGCCCTCAGTCCACGTAGGGGGCGACCGGGGGCGGGATCGAGGCGGATGGCGCCAGCCGGTCCACCCGGCGGCGGACGTCGTCGAACGAGAACGGCTTGAAGATGACCTCGAGCCGTTCGATCCCCCGCAGCCTGACGATGCGGCCGTCGTTCGGAGGCAACCCGGTCATCACCACGATGGGCAACTGGGCTGTCCGCGGCAGCAGGCGCGCCGCGAGGGTGAGTGCGACGCCATCCATGCGGGGCATCACCACGTCGGTGACGAGCACTGACACCGTCAGCCGGCGGATGGCGCGCAGGGCCTCAAACCCATCCTCCGCCTCGAAGACCTCATAGCCACCCTGGTGCAGCGTGTAGGTGAGCACTGCGCGGAGCACCGGATCGTCGTCTGCTACGACAACGGTGTCTGCGGGCTGCCACTGGCTCCCCTCGCTGAACGTTCCCGTCATGACTCCTGTCCGGTCGCCGGGCGCGACGCTGCGGCTAGACTTACATCGCTGCTATAAGATTTGAGGATAGCAGGATTATTGGGCGATGACAAAGCTGGAGCGCCATGAAGGCAGCCGCAGCGCGGCGCTCAGCCCGGCTCCGTGACCACGAGCTCGCCCGCCATCCCGGCGTGAATGCTGCAGTCGCAAGCCCGCAGCCGGTGGCCATGACGCGTCGCACGCCGGGCACACGGGCAAGGCGTGACGCCGCGCTCAGCTCTTCTCGCGTTCTCTGTCGCGCCGCGCGAGGTGCTCGAGGGCGCGCCGGTGCATGGACTCGAGATTCTCGAGCTCCAGCTCGTTGTTGCGCTCCGCGCGCAGCGAGCGAGCTGCCGCCTCCAGCTTCGGCCAGGGTGGCGCGTCGAGGAACGTGTCGTAGGCCAGCTCCTCGTTGAGCAGCCCGTGTTTGATCAGCGAGCCCATCGTCTCCCAGAAGCAGAGCAGCGTATCGATGTGCTGGAACTCCCTGGTCCCGGGCGGATGCTCCTCGCGCAGCTCCGCGAACGTCCGTCCGTCCGGGACGGTGCGCATGAAGTTGCGCGCCTCGGCCATCGGCGGCGCGATGTACATCTCGAGGAGGCGCAGCAGCATCCACGCGTCCTCGCGATCCGGTGCGCCCTCTGTGTGCGGTGCGCCGGCCATGGATCAGGGCTCGTGCAGCGGGTCGGCGAGCTTCACCTCGACGACGCCGTCTGTTTCGCGAACGTGCAGGGCGGGCAGGTCCATCGTCGCCGGACCGCGCACACAGCGCCCGTCGCGCAGGCGGAACTCCGACGCGTGGTAGGGACACACGATCACGCCATTCTGCAACGACCCCTCGTGCAGCGGAGCACCCACATGCGTGCAGACGTCGGAGAGCGCGCAGATGGCCCCCTGGTTGCGCGCCAGCAATACGTGCATGCCGTTGGCCTCGACCATCACCATGCCATCGGCGGGCACGCTGACCTCCGGCCCCACCGGCGTCCAGTCCTCGGGGCCGCTCTCCACGAACGCGTTGCGGTTGACGGGGTAGCCGATGGCGAAGACCTCGTGGCCGCCGATCCACGCGCCGAGCAGCAGCACGAGCCAGCCGATCGTCGACAGCGCCACCGCCACCGGGTGCGCCCCAGCGCCGGCGAACCAGCGCAGGAACAGTGACAGCGTCATGACCAGGATGACGACGGTCATCGTGATGGCGTGCGCGTTGGCGAAGCGGCGCTCCAGCGCGAACGTGTCCGTGAAATCGGTCAGCCCTGTCACGAACGCCAGCAGGGCGCCCAGCAAGCCGACGATCAGCGCGATGTCGCCTGCGGACTCCGGGATGGCGTGGCTGAAGTGCGCCGCGTAGTCGGCGACGACACCGACGGTCCAGGCGCCGATGGGGATGTCGGTGATTGCCGGGTGAAGCGGGTGGCGCAGCAGGTATGTGCCGTGCATGAGGTTGCGCAGCGGCGTTCCGGCAGGGCCGAGCGCCCGGTACGTGGCGTTCGTTGCCTTCTCGGCGGCGCTCCCGATGGGGTCGACCCAGCCCTGTTTGCGGACGAAGCGTTCGAGCGGGGTTTCGGGCATGGCGAGCGCCTAGTGTCCCGTGTCGGGACCCTACGCTGCCACGGCCGTACCGCCCGCCTCGGCCCCCTCCGCCGCGGCCCGCGCCGTTTCCAGCATCGCCGCCGGCTCGGCACCGAGTGCAGCGATGCCCGCGCGCATCGTGCCCTCGAGGCCGAGCCGCTTCATCTGGTCGAAGATCCGGCGCGCCACCACCTGGGCGGAGTCGACGCCGCCGTCGCGGATGAGGAGTGCTGCGCTCCCGTCACTGAAGATGCAGACGGGCTCCTCGGCGCGCGCGTACGCGATCACGAGCGCCGCATACCCGGACCGCGCTGCCTGCGGGATCGACGCGTCGATCACGAACATGCAGCACGCGCCGCCGGTCTCGACCTCGTGCGCCGCGGCGACGAACTCGGCGCGGCTCACCTGCCAGGGGAGGCCCGAGATCGGTTGCGACGCAGCCGCGCGGCTTCTCACGGCCCGGCCACGAACGCGAGCTCGAACCGCTCGAGCGCCGCGCGCCGCTCGTCGGGGGGGCTGCCGGCACCGTCGCGCCAGCGGAGCAGATCACCCACCATCGCCAGTAGCTCCTTCAGCCGCATCGGCTTGCTCAGCACCGCGACCCCGGCCTCGGGCGAGCTGGACTGGCTGATCCCGCCGGTCACGAAGCAGAGGGCAACGGGCTGGGCGAGACCGTCGTCCACGATCGCCCGGGCCAGCCGCATGCCGTGCATATCGGGCAGGAAGCCGTCGATCAGCGCCACCTGGACGGGTGTGCCATCACGCAGGATCGCGAGCGCCTCCGCGCCGGTTTGCG
>JAFALX010000353.1 GCA_019234035.1 Candidatus Dormiibacterota bacterium
ACGCGAGCAGGAGTACCGGGACATCGTGACCCGGCTCATGCAGGAGCGCCGCGAGTACCTGAGACACTTCCCCGGGCTGCGGGAGGACATCACCGCCGAAGCGTCCTGAGGCACCCGCTCAGGACGCAGTTGTCGTCGTCAGGTAAATGGCGTACGTTGTTCGACGTCGTTTCGAGACTTGCGAGAGAGGGTGTGGTATGAGCGATTACGCCTCGCGGACTGCGGCCGTCCTCCGCGTGAGCAACGCCACCAGAGAGCTCAGTCCAGATGCACAGCGCATCGCGCTGCAGGGAGTCGAAACCGCCGGCGATCCGCTGCAGCTGGCGTCGGCAGTGGAGGCGGCGGCGCCCGCAGCAGCGGCCCTGGATCCGTCGGCGCAATCACTTGCTCTCGCGGCCGCAACCGGCCTTGGAAGCCCGGACGCAATGACCTCGAACCGGCTGTGGACCATCATCGTCATCGGCCTGCTGGCGCTGCTGGCAACATCGCTGCTCGGCCTCATCGTGCTGCTCGCGCTGGGCAAGACGGTGGATGTCATCGTCACGGCCTTCACCGCGCTCCTGACCGGCACACTCGGCCTGTTTGTGCCGTCGCCAACAGCGAACAGGGCAGGGGGCTAGGGAGCTGCTCGCGCGCGCATGAGAATACGCTTGAACGCGAAGAGATACGGGCGCTGGTCGCCGAGGGTGTCGAGCAGCCGCTGCCGGTAGCGGGTCACGTACTCGTCGAACATCGCCTCGGGCATTCGCGGCTGGTAGTCGGTCAGCAGTGTGCCGCGCACCCACTCGACAACATCCGGCGTCGAAGAAAGCTCGTGGCAGTACACCTGCAGGCGCACGTGCAGGTCGCGCAGGCCCAGCGCATACAGGAGCTCAGCGTATGCCTCCGGTTGCAGCACCGTTGACTCGCGTGTGTAGCCGCCGGTCGCCGATGCGAACGGCTCCTCCAGCGCGACCTCGGCCGCGACCGTGTGCGATTCGTGGTCGTAATTGCTCGGCACCTGCACTGCGAGCACGCCGTTCGGAGCGAGGAACCCGCGCAGCCGCTTGAACAGGCGAGGGTGATCGTCGAGCCACTGCAGAGCGGCATTGGAGAACACCACGTCGCACGCGCCGTCCGGCGACCACCTGCCGATATCGCCCTTGACGAACTGCAGCCCATCCTCGTCGATCTCGGCGGCGCGGGCAAGCATCGAGTCCGACGAGTCGACGCCGACCGTCTCACGTGCGCGCACGGCGCGATGCAGCTCGCGGGTCAGCATGCCGGTGCCGCAGCCGAGGTCGACCACGCGACCGTTCGGCGCGACGTCGAGCAGCCGCAACAGATCCCAGAACGGCTGCTCGCGTTCGGCGCGAAACCGCTCGTACTGTGCCGGGCTCCAGACGTCAGCCGCGCCAGGAGCCACGGCGTCTTCCGCCGCTATTTGGCTCCGAATCCCTGCGCCATCGCTGCGCACAGCTGCGTCGTCGTCGAGTCGTCGCCGTCGGGCTTGGCCGTGTAGATGCGAATGGTCGTCGCGCTGTCAGCGGTGGTGATGTGGCAGACGGGAGTCGTCTCGTACGAGCCGCCGGAGATGCTCTGCACCGCCGACCACGCGCCACTCGATTCCATCGCCGCGCAGGCCTGCGTGGCCTCGGCGTTGTCATTGCCTGCGACGGTGGCGTACGCGATGGTCGTTCCACCGTCCGACTGTCCCGACGCCGCGCACTCGTAGCTCTGGTCCGGGTTCGTGTTGGTGTCGCCAAGGGCGTATCCGGTCGACGAGAAGGTCGGCGCGGCCTTGAAGCTCTGCGCCGGGACGCCGCTGGACGAGGACGAAGGCGAGCTGGTCGACGAGCCACCGCATGCGGACGCAGCGAGTGTCAGCACCGCGAATCCAACCGGCGTGAACAACGACGCAGATGACTTGCGAAACACCAAACGGGACCCCCTATTCCCTCGGACATTGACACCCGTGGCGATACGAATCGCGGGCAGCAAGAGCCTAGCAACGCACCGCACATACCGGCAACATCGTGGTCGCACAAGTGCGTTCGCACAAGAACGTGCGCCCGGTCACACGGCAGCGGCGCGCGTCAGCGGCGCGGTCGCCACGGGCATGCCGAGGTCGGCAAGCATCGCCAGGTCCTGTTCGGCATTGCGCCCGAGCGTCGTCAGATAGTTGCCGACGATCAGCCCGTTCGCACCCGCGAGCATTCCGTACGCCTGCAGGTCGCGCAGCACCAGCTCGCGGCCGCCTGCATAGCGAAGCACCGCGTCCGGGTTGATCAGCCGGAACACTGCCACGCATCGCAGCGCCTCGAGTGGCTGCAACAGCGTGACCCCCTGCAACG
>JAFALX010000111.1 GCA_019234035.1 Candidatus Dormiibacterota bacterium
CAGCGGAGATGCCTGGCGTGAACTTGCTGCCCAGGTCGGTGTTGATGTCATCGTCGGTGACCCGCGTTGGGCTGCCCCAGGTGTTGCCGCCGTCGGTCGAGCTGATGGTGTAGATGTCGCGGACCTGGTTCTGTGACGCCGTGCTGCCTTGGGCGAGGGCCTCGAATTCCAGCACCATCGCGGTGCCACCCTTGTACGGCGCGACAGCGAAGTTCGAGTAGCCGAAGAACTGCGGCTCCTTGGAGATGGGCATGATCGTCGCGCTCGTGTACGTCTTACCGCCGTCCGTGCTCTTGGCGACCTCGAGGTTGGGCGTCTGCGACGTGAACACGGGGGACGCCGTCTTGGGTGCCGCTGATTGTGAGTAGTACGCGTAGAGGGTGCCGTCGGGTCCCAGCGCAGGCCACGGTCCGCCGATGGACAGCGTATTGGACGAGTCGCCCTCGATGTCGACGCCGGGGCTGAAGCTGGCGCCGTCGTCAGTGGAGACCGCGATCAGGGCGCGGCGCTGCGTGCCGCCGTTGTAGCCGGAGACCGGCACGTTGCGCTGCTGATAGCCGACGTAGATGCGGTTGTTCTTGATGTCGGACACGAGGAAAACCTGGCCGACGCCCAGCGGCGGGTTGGTCTGCCGGTTGTTCTGGACGAACGTCGTCGACCAGGTGTTGCCGTTGTCCGTGGTCTTGGCGAGGATCACGCTGCCGCTAGCCGAGGCCGTGCTCGGGCGGTTCGCGACCAGCGTGGCGACCAGGATGTTCCCGGCCTTGTCGAACCCGATGCCCCAAGGATTCGTGGCGCCATTCGGGGCGCACGTGTCGAACTGGGGCGGCAGCGGGCTCTGCTTGCCCACGGCGAACGATGCGCCGCCGTCGGTGGAGACGTAGAGGAAGCAGGATCCGGCGCGCCAGTCGCCGCCGATGACGGCGATGTGGTTCGGATCGCTCGGATCGACCGCGATATTCGCAGTCTGCAGATCGCGAACTGGGCTCTTGGCGTTCTGGGCGACGTTGGTGTTCGCGGTGACTCTGGGATACCCCGAGTCCGCCGATGCCCTCGCCGATCCGCCAACGACCGCCGTCGCGGCCACCAATACCGCGGGAACCAGTAGTCGACTCTTCCTCACCACTCCACTCCTTGCCACCACCTTGTGCTGCTTGTGCAGCCCCTTGCCAATACCTTCCTCGCGAGCATTTGTCAACCCAGAAGAAAAGGGGCTCCCCGGTGGGAGCCCCTTCTTTGCTCCTGAGTTAGATCAGCTTGCTGATGAGCTCAGCGGCGGCTGACCTTCGAAGCGCGGGGCGAGCGCGAACGGGCGACGCCCCAGGTCGCCAGACCGACCAGGCTCAGAGCCACGGCCGCCACGCCGATACCGATCAGCGCGAGGAGGCCGCCACTGAGGCCAGACGAGGTCGACAGCCCGGCGGTGTTCGTCGTGGCTGGCACCGAGTTGTTCAGGCTTGTTCCGGCACCAGAGCCGGAGACCTGGACGTGCAGAACCGCGCGTGCCGGCATACCCCACGACGAGGAGCCGCTCTGCTGATTCTGCGTTGCGACCACCAGGTAGTCACCGCTCGACTGAACGCTCGGGACGTTGAATGTCGCCGAGGTGCCGTTCGGGCCTGGTGCCGCTGTTGCCAGCACCGGTCCGTTCAGCGTCTGCCAGTGGAAGACCACTTGCGGAGCTGTGGAGCCGGCGTTGGCCGAGATGCCCTGAATGCTCGCCGTCACCGACTGCCCGGGGCTGACGGTGTTCGGGGTGAGATTGAGCATCGCCATCGAGATGCATGCAAATGCCACGACCGCCCCGATCGACAGGGCCGCCATGACTCCGAGGCCTCCCGCCACGCCGAGCGTGAGGCGCTTGACCGAACGATCCATCCTGGGATCCCTCCTTTGAAGATTCGTAGTAGCCCACGGTGCCCGTGGTAGGCCGTATGACGCTCTTGCTCGGCTCCACCGCCTTGATAGAAGCCTCATGGTCGCGCCGTCAATAGGTACGTTGTGCCTATAGCCCAACGGCCCCCCGTCGAGCTCTCCGTGTAGTGACCTTGGTTCTGACGAAGAGAGGCTGCCCCGCGGGGCAGCCTCTCGGATGTCAGAAGACTACTTGCGAACCTTGCTCGCGCTCGGCTGACGGCGGTAGCTACCCACGAAGGTGGCGGTGCCGAGGCCGAAGAGGATCAGGCCGCCAACGCCCAGTGCCACGAGCAGGCCGATGAGGCCAGCGCCGAGGCCGGAGCCGTTGCTGGTCGGGCTGGCAACAGGCTGCGACGAGTTGCTGCCCGTACCCGCGCCGCCAGCACCAGTCACCTGGATGGCCGCACGAGCCGGAGTACCGAATGCGTTCTGGCCGGTCTTATCGGTCTGCACCGCGATGATGGTGTAGTAGCCGGGAGTGGCCGACGACGGGACAGTCACGCTGACGGGCCCGATGGCGCCGCTCGAGTCAGGGACGATGCCCGACGAGAGAACGGGGCCGGAGATGGAGTTCCAGTGCAGCGAAACCGGGCTGCTGCCCGACGTGGTGGAACCGAAGGAGGAGCCAGTGACGGTCAGGTTCGTGCCCGCCGGGGCGCTGGCCTGAGAGAGGTTAAGGGTGGCCAGGCTGGTGCATGCGAACACCGTGGTCACGCCAACGACGGCGGCAAGTCCGACTCCGAGACCTGCTCCGCCAAGCTTCCAGCTGCGCATAGGTTGCCCTCCGTAATCTTTCTGCCTGTAGTGGCGACGTGGATGCTACGACCCGTCAATGGCATGTGTCAAGCTGTCGCCCGCAACTAACGGGAGGAACTCCCCGCGTGTCGTCGCGTAACACTTCGCCAGGCCGGTCCCACGCCATCTCGATTGACGCGATCAGTTCGGTTTCCAACCCACGACTGGGCCGCGTTGAGATCGCGATCCTCGATGTATTAAGTCGCCACGGCGGACTAACGCCACGCGATGAGGCGCTCGCCGAGGCGTTTCCGCGGGCGCGGGCCCCGTCAAATGGCGACGTGGCGTCCGCGGCGGTCCAGGACCGGCTGCGGCGCGCCCGTGCCGAGGCGGCCTTGAGCAGGGCGATCCTGTCGCTCGAGCGGAAGGGCCTCATCGTCCGCGAGCGGAACACGCGGACCGGCCGGACGCTCCTCCGCAACGCCGACCGCCAGGAACTTCCGCATTGGGAGGAGATCGCGCGCGCCGAGGAGGACCTCGCCGCCCACTGCCGGCGCGTCGCGTCGGCATGGCGCACACTGGGGCGGCGGGCGCAGCAACGAGCCGACTCCGTGCGCACGGAGCGCAACACTGAGGCGACCGAGCCGGAGCGGCAGACCGACCTCGACGAGATGGCTCGGCTGCAGGGCGAGCCCTGAGGAGGACGGCTGGATGGCGACACACGGGTCTCGAGGGCGCCGGGGGAAGGGACTGGCCGTGGCCGTCCTGGCGTCGACGGCGCTGGTCTGTGGAAGCCGTGGCGTGACCGCCGACACGGCAACGCCGAACGTGGCTGTGACCTCGGACAAGCCGTACTCCTACCAGCAGCCGTCGCTGGCGGTGAACCCGAAGAACCCGCAGCGGATGGCGATCGCCTACCGGGAGGGTGCGCAGCGCTCGGTCTGCGAGCTCGCGCTCTCCAGCGACGGGGGCGCGACCTGGCATACCCAGGACCTGATCGGCCCGCAGGGCCGGCTTCCCTGGGACAGTGCGAACACCCTCTGCTACGAGTCGGCGGCCGTATACGGGCCGGACGGCACCCTGTATTACGCCGTGCAGGCGGCGATCAGCTTCCGCGACCCGTTCAGCCGGGTGCTGGTCACGTCATCACCGGACGGCGTGGCGTTCAGTGACCCGGTCGACGTCGACCCCGGCACCAGGTCCAGGAACTCCGGCGACCTCGGCGGAGGTGACTGGTATCCGCGACTGGCGGTGAACCCGACCAGCGGGGAGCTGTTCGTTCGCTGGACGCACTACGCGTCGCGCAACGCCAGCGCGGCTTCGGTTGTCGCGTCCTCGACTGACCACGGTCTGCATTTCTCGGCCCCGGTGGTGGCGACGCCGGCCCCGGACTCCGGCAACACGACCTCGTTGATCGACTCGTACGGCACCGCCATCGCCGTCGGAGCAGACGGGACCGTGTACACGTCGTGGCTGGATCTGACCAGGCGCAATGCCGGCTGCAGCAACGCCCGCCCCGCGGCGACGAGCACGTGCTCGCTCCCGGTGCCGTTGGAGGTGGCGGCATCGCGCGACGGCGGCCGGTCGTTCGGGGCGCCGGTGACGGTCGCGTCCGGCATCGACTTCGGGTGTCCGGGGCGCAACGTCGCCGGGACGACGGCGCTCGCCTCGTGCGACAACCTTCACTTCGACCGAGGACCGGAGGCGTTCTCGCTCCTCGCCGGCTCCACATCGGGGATGGCGGCGCTGGCCTGGTGGGGCGGTGACCCCGAGAACCCCGCGCGCATGTCGGTTGCCACGACCCACAACGCCGGCGGCACGTGGAGCTCGCCGAAGCAGGTCGGCACGATCAAGAACGCAGCCAACGACGAGCAGAACCGGCCGGTGCTGGCGCAGGCTCCGGGTGGCCGCATCGACATGGCGTACTACGACACGAGCAACGGCGGCAGCCAGGACGTCTATCTGGCGACGTCGGACGACGGCGGCGCCACGTTCTCGACGCCGCAGCTGGTGACGACAACGTCCTCCAACATCAACGTGGGCCCCGTCAGCGAGGACGGCGTGCATCCGGGCTTCGGAGAATGGCTGGGGCTCGTGTCGACCGACAGCGGCGCGCAGATCGCGTGGACGGACACGCGCCGCGGCACCGTCGATTCGGCCAAACAAGACATTTACTTCGCTTCGGTCCAGCTCGTGTCGGGGACACCGGTCTGGGTGCCCATCGCTGCCGCCGTGGGGGGCGTGCTCGTGCTCGCCGGGCTGACGCTCGTCGTGCTCGGCATCCGGTCGCGCCGGCGGGCTCCGGAGACCGAGGCGGCGCGGCCGGCCGCCGGACGTGTATAAGGACAGGCGCATGATGTGGCGGGCTCGCGGAGCGCTTCCGTCTGTTGCTGCCATCACTGGCGCAATCACGGTGGTCGCCTGTGGGGGATCGTCCCCTTCGGCGTCGCCGACCAGCACGCCGGGTGGCTCGTGCCAGGGATCGTCCGGTGTTGCATCGACCACCACCGCGAGCTATGTGGTCGTGCTCGACGTCGGCCCACCGGAGGTCATGTACTCGCAGGACCAGGTGAACTCGCAACACCCCACGACCGGCGAGGTGATGCTCGGCGGCGCGATGACCGACGTCTCAGGCGCCGGCGTCCAGCACCTCGAAGCGCACATCTGCAACAAGTCCAGCGGCTCGGTGGTGACCGGCGCGAGCCCGACGATCACGGTGCAGGACACCACGGCGGGAACACCGTCCCAGGACCTGCCGGTGGCCGAGATGCAGGGTGTCACCGCGAGCACGAGCGATTACCACTACGGCAACAACACGGTGCTGCGCAGCGGACACACGTTCGCGATCACCGTCAAGCTGAACGGCGAAACGGCGAACCTGTCCTACCACGCGAGCTGAGCGTCGCATGCCCACCCTCGCGCGGCGAGCGACCCTCAGACTTGCGCGCCCTTCTCGTCGTCCGGCTCGTCTGGCGCGTTCGGGTCACTCAGCTCGCCTTCGGCGCGAGCGAGCTCGGCGAGCACCTCTGCCTCGACACCGGACGCTCCGAGCAGCGTGCTTTCGTCCGGCGGCTCGTTTTCGAGGTCGGACTCGTCCTCATCTGCGGCGTCGGCGATGTCCTCGGGCGTCGGGTCCTCAGGCACCACTGATTCTTACCATGCCGTCGATGCGCCGCAGCCGACCGCCGATCACCGTGGATTCCGCCCAGGCCGACGTGCGCGAGCGCTGGCCGGCGGGGCGGCCGCTCACCGGCGCGCAGGAGCGGCTGCTCGCGGCCGCGTGCGCCGACGTCAGCACGGACGCGGCGGCACTCATCGACTCCGCCACCGACTGGTGGCCCCTGGCGCTGCGGTGGGCGCGGCGTGGTGAGGTGCCCGCACGGCCCGGTGCCGTGGTGCGGCCGGTGTCCATCGACGAGGTGTGCGCGGTCCTTCGCGTGTGCGCCGAGCAGCGCATCGCGGTGACCGCCGCAGGCGGGCGCAGCGGGGTGTGCGGCGGCGCCGTCCCGCTGCGTGGCGGGATCGCGCTGGAGATGGGCGGGCTCGACGGCATCACCGGTGTCGACGACGTGTCGCTGCTGGTGGATGCGCTCGCCGGCACCCGCGGCGCCGACCTCGAGGCAACGTTGCGACACGAGCACCGGCTCACGCTCGGACACTGGCCGCAATCGATCGACCTGTCGAGCGTCGGTGGCTGGCTCGGATGCCGCGCGGCGGGACAGTACTCGACCCGCTACGGCAAGATCGAGGACATCGTCGCGGGGCTGGAGGTGGTGCTGGCGGACGGCGCCGTCGTGCGGACGGGAAGCATCGCGGGCGCGGGTCCACGGTCGGCGACCGGTCCCGACCTGACACAGCTGTTCGTCGGCAGCGAGGGAACTCTCGGAGTGGTGACGCGCGCGCGGCTGCGCGCGCATCCGCTGCCGCCGGTCGAGCGCCGTGCGGCGTGGGAGTTCGACACGTTCGGCAACGGCATCGACGCGATCCGGCGCGCGCTGCGTCGCGGCGCCACGCCGGCTGCGGTGCGCCTGTATGACGCCGAGGAGGCGCGTCGCAACTTCAACCATGACGGCGTCCTCTTCATCGCGCTGGACGAGGGCGATGAGGCGGTGGTCGACGCGGCGATGCGCGTGCTCGCAGAGGAGTGCGCCGGGGCCGCGGCGCTGAGCAGCGATCCCGTCGATCACTGGTTCCAAACGCGCAAGGACGTCTCTGCGCTGGGCAGGGTGGTGGAGATGGGGGTTGTCGTCGACACCATCGAGATCTCGGCGTCATGGGCGCAGCTCCCGGGTTTGTACGCGCATGCCGTTCTGGGCCTTCGTGCGCTGGAGGGCACCGTCGCGGCGAGCGCGCACCTTTCGCATGCGTACCTGGACGGCGCCTGTCTCTACTTCACGTTCGCGGGGCTCGGCAGCGATCCCGCGGACGACGTGTGGGCCGAGGCCTACTACCACGGAGCGTGGGACGTGGTGATGCGCGCCACCCTCGATCATCACGGATCGATCAGCCATCATCACGGCGTCGGGCTCGTGCGCAGCCCGTACGTTTCGCGCGCGCTGGGTGAGGGCTTCGACGTGCTGCGCCGTGTCAAGGCTGCGCTCGATCCGAACGCGATCCTCAACCCCGGCAAGCTGGGATTCGAATGAACGCTGAATCGCTCGTCGCACTGCTGCAGCGCCACCGAGAGAACGCCGCGCGCGTGCTCGACCCCGAAGCGCTCGACTACTTCGCCACCGGATCCGGCGAGGAGATCAGCCTGTCCGAGGCGGAACGCGCGTGGCGGGAGGTGCGGCTGCTGCCGCACGTGCTTCGCGATGTGAGTGCGATCGACACTGGTGTCACCGTGCTCGGCGACGCGCTGCGGGCGCCGATCGTGGTCGCATCGACGGCGTATCAACTGCTGGCGCACGGCTTCGGCGAGGTGGAGACCGCGCGCGGAGCGCACGCAGCCGGTGCGCTCATGGTCGTCGCCACGCGCGCCACCACACGTCTCGAGGACATCGCCGCCGCGGCCGGTGCTCCCTGGTGGTTTCAGGTGTACGTCGTGCGCGACCGCGGGATCACGCGCGAGCTCGTGGTGCGTGCCAAGAGCGCCGGTGGCACGGCGCTCGTGCTCACCGGCGACACACCCGTGTTCGGACGCAAACCACGCCAGGGCGATCCCCCGGTGACAGAGGAGATGCACCTGGTCAACTTCGGTGACCACCTAGCAACCCGCGACGGATGGCGCGACGACACGGCGGCCGATGCGTCGATCACGCCCGACACAATCGGCTGGCTGCGCGAGATGAGCGGACTTCCGGTGCTCGTCAAAGGAGTTCTGCGCGCGGACGACGCCGCCGCGTGCGTGGCGGCGGGCGCCGCAGGCGTCATCGTCTCCAACCACGGCGCGCGCCAGCTCGACCGCGCGGTCTCGACGGTGCGCGCACTGCCCGCCGTTGTCGACGCAATCGGCAGCAACTCGACGGTGCTGGTGGACGGCGGCGTACGCACCGGTGTCGACGTGCTCATCGCGCTGGCGCTCGGCGCTCGGGCCGTGTTGATCGGCCGCCCCGTTCTCTGGGCTCTCGCCTGCGACGGCGCCGCCGGCGTCAGCGCGCTCCTGAACGCGCTGCGCGACGACCTCGTGCACGCAATGATGCTGGCCGGCTGCCGGTCCGTTTCTGAGATCACCCGCGACCTGATTGCGTGATCGTGCGCGCTCGAGTTGGCGGCGGGTCAGTCATGCGCCCCGTCAAGCGACTGTGAAACCCCGAGTGTGAGCGTGAAAATTGCGCAGCCACGCGAACGCGAGGGGCGTAACCCGGAGCGCAACGGGGTGCATGACTGACCCACCGCTTACCGGAGCCGCGTCGCCACCGCAAACGTGAACGGCCGGTGATACAGAAACGGCCCGCCCTCCTCCGAGAATCGTACCGTGCCCGTCAGCCGTCGCTCCAGCCGTTCCCGCGCCACCGGCCCGAGCAGCCCGACCATCGTGTTCGTCCACGGGCCCTCGTCGCGCATGAGCTCGACGAACGCGCGCGCATCGTCGGTGTGATTGCCCACGACCATCGAGCTCGTGCGCACGTCGCCGAATCCCGCCTCCTCGAGCAGCCCGCGGAGCACGTGGGGCTCGCCGAGCAACCGGTGCGACGCCGGCCGCTCCGGGATGGGAAACAGCAATGCAAGCTCACGCAACTCGGTGAAGAACATGGCGTCG
>JAFALX010000233.1 GCA_019234035.1 Candidatus Dormiibacterota bacterium
ATCAAGAGCCGGCGCAGTTCGCGTTCAACATCCTGACCCGGAGCCGCCGCGTCACCTACGACAACCTGCGTCTGCGCGACCCCGAGTACGTTGCGACGTGCGACGAGTGGTTCGCCGGAAGCGAGGTGGAGCGCGGCGTGGCGCCACCGCCGCCGCGCGTGTCGCCACCGATGTTCCAGCCGTTCCGGCTGCGCGGCCTTGCGCTGAAGAACCGCGTGATCGTGTCGCCGATGGACATGTACTCGGCGGACGACGGCATGCCCAACGACTTTCATCTGGTGCACCTCGGCGCCAGGGCGCTCGGCGGCGCGGCGCTCGTGATGACCGAGATGGTGTGCGTCTCTCCCGAGGGCCGCATCTCGCCTGGGTGCACCGGCATGTACCGGCCGGAACACGAGGTGGCGTGGCGCCACATCGTCGACGTCGTGCACGAGCGGAGCACCGCGGCGATCGGCCTGCAGCTCGGCCACTCGGGCCGCAAGGGCTCGACGCAGTTCATGTGGGAGGCGATGGACGAGCCGCTGCCCGCGGGCAACTGGGAAGTCTCCGCGCCGTCGCCGATCCCGTATTCCTCGCTGAACCAGGTGCCGCACGAGCTGTCACAGGCGGAGATGCGCGAGATCTGTCAGCAGTTCGTCGATGCGGCGCAGGCCGGCGCGCGCGCCGGCTTCGACCTCCTCGAGCTGCACTGCGCGCACGGGTACCTGCTGTCGAGCTTCATCTCGCCGCTCACCAACCGGCGCAGCGATGAGTACGGGGGCGATCTGGCCGCACGGCTCCGCTATCCGCTCGCCGTGTTCGACGCCGTGCGCGCCGCGTGGCCCGAGGACAGGCCCATGACCGTGCGGATCTCCGCGACCGACTGGCACGACGGCGGCATCGACGCCGCCGACTCGGTGGCGATCGCGAGGGCGTTTGCCGCGCACGGCGCCGATGCCATCGACGTCTCGACCGGTCAGGTCACCAAGGACGAGCGCCCCGCCTTCGGCCGCTCGTACCAGACGCCGTTCGCCGACCGCATCCGCAACGAGGCCGGCATCGCGACAATTGCCGTCGGTGCGATCTCCTCGTACGACGACGTGAACTCAATCATCCTCGCGGGCCGCGCCGACCTCTGCGCCCTGGGGCGTGCGCATCTCTACGATCCGCAGTGGACGCTGCACGCGGCGGCGGACCAGGGCTACCGCGGGCCCGCCGCGGAGTGGCCGGATCCGTTCAAGGCGGGCAGCCGCAAGCCGCTCCTGGGTCGCACCGACGGGCCGAGACCGCGGCTGACGCTGATCCGCGAAGGCGTCCCCGTGACCCGCCACCGGCGCTGGCGTCCGCTGGGCGCGCCACAGACGGTGCGATGACGGAGGACGGCGCCCGCGCGCTGACGTATGGCTCCTATCTCGCGCTCGACGAGGTGCTGGGGGCGCAACGCCCGCTGTCGGGCGATCACGACGAGCTGCTGTTCATCGTGATCCACCAGGTGTACGAACTCTGGTTCAAGGAGATCCTGCACGAGCTCGCGTTCCTGCAGCACCGTCTCGAGGCAGGGGAGACGCCGCAGTCGCTGGCGACGCTGAAACGCATCCTCACGATCCTGAAGACGGTCGTGGCGCAGATCGATGTCCTGGAGACGATGACGCCGCGCCAGTTCGGCTCGTTTCGCGAACGTCTCGAGGCCGCGAGCGGGTTTCAATCTGCGCAGTTTCGCGAGCTCGAAGCCGTGCTCGGCCGTCGCAGCAAGGCGATGGTGCGCAACTACGCGCCGGGCACACCCGTGCGCGAGCGCATCGAGGCCGCCATGGCACGGCCGGCGCTTTTCGATTCGCTGCTCCGCTACCTTCCGCTGCAGGGGTTCGCCGTGCCGATCGACGCGCTGCAGCGCGATGTGACCGAGCCGTGGATCGGTTCGGAGGCGGTGCAGGACACGCTGCTCGACGTGTACCGCGACAACGGTGAGCCGGCGCAGGTGTGCGAGCGCTTCGTCGACCTTGACGAGGGCCTGCAGGAGTGGCGCTACCGGCACGTGAAGATGGTGGAGCGAACGATCGGTGACAAGCCGGGGACCGGAGGTTCCTCCGGCGCCGCGTACCTGCGCACCACGCTGTTCCACCCGGCGTTCCCGGACCTATGGGCGATCAGAAGCCGGCTCTGAACGCGCTGGCGCAGCACTACCGCCACTTCCGTGTCGCGGAGCGGCTGCTGCTCACCGGGCATTCCCACCAGGCATGGCCGGACGTCGCGCTCGAGGGGCAGCGCGAGGCCTTCGACGATGCCGCGACGTATGTCGACGAGAAATGGCCGTATGCGTTTGCCAAGGCGGAGCGGCTGCGCGCCGGCGTCTGCATGCTGCTCGGTGATCCTCAGGGCGAGGTGGCGCTCGCCGGGAGCACGCACGACCTGGTGATCCGCTTTCTCTCCGCGCTCGACCTGAGGCGGCATCCACGCGTGGTGACCACCGACGGCGAGTTCCATTCGCTGCGCCGCCAGGCGGCGCGTCTCGCTGAAGCCGGGCTCGACGTGGTTCGCGTGCGCGCACGGCCCGTCGACACCCTTGCCGAACGGCTCGCGGACGCCGTTGACGGCCGTACGAGTGCGGTGCTCGTCTCGGCGGTGCTGTTCGAGGACTCGCGCATCGTTCCGGGGCTCGACACGCTCGCGCAGGCGTGTGCACCTGGCGGCGTCGAGCTGCTCGTCGATGCGTACCACGCGCTGGGCGTGATGCCGTACACGCTCGGCGATCGCGGGCTCGAGTCGGCCTGGATCGTCGGCGGCGGCTACAAGTACCTGCAACTCGGCGAAGGGAACTGCTTCCTGCGCCTGCCGCCGCACGCCGCAGAGATGCGGCCGGTCATCACCGGCTGGTATGCGGAGTTCGCGGATCTCGAGCACGCCGCAGACCCCAGCGCGGTGACATATCCGCGAGGCGCCGCGGCGTTCGCGGGATCAACGTATGACCCCACGAGCCACTACCGCGCCGCGCGCGTGCTCGACTTCTTCGTGGAGCAGAACCTCACACCGCAGCATCTGCGTGCCTCGTACCTGCACCAGGTTGCCCTGCTGGCGCGCGCCTTTGACGCCCTCGACATTCCCGATGCGGTGATCACGCGCGACCGCAGTGTGCCCCTGGAGGGATTCGGCGGCTTTCTGGCTCTGCACTCCACGCACGCCGAGCGACTGCAGCGCGCGCTGGCGCAGGCGGGTGTGCGGACGGACAGCCGTGGGGACACCCTGCGGTTGGGGCCGGCACCCTATCTCAGCGACGCGCAGCTCGAGACGGCAGTCGAGTGCCTCGCTGCTGCCTGCGCCGCGATTCGATAGGTGGCGACGAGGGCGATGAGGCAACCGCGGCCAATCATCGTTTTCACAGTGGGTGACGGCCTCAACCGCAGCGACAGTCAGCAGGGGCGGACAACTACGCGACGCTGCACGAGCAGCGTTGCCGGCGCAGCACCACAGGAGCCTGACGTTATCCTTTCCTGGTGTGCGCTACTGGCCTGTTCCGCCGCTGGGCGTCTTCTACGCAGTCGTCGGCGATGACCTGCGAGTGCTCCAGGTCGTCGATGCGCGCCGGATGACGAGCGCGCCGTA
>JAFALX010000375.1 GCA_019234035.1 Candidatus Dormiibacterota bacterium
ATTCGGCACGATGGCGTTGACCGTGATGCGGTTGCGTGCGCACTCCAACGCCCACGTGCGCGCGAAGGCCGCGATGCCCGCCTTGGCTGCCGAGTAGTTTGTCTGGCCGAAGTTGCCGCGCTGGCCGGCGATGGACGACACGACGACGATGCGACCGCCCTCATCCTGTTCGCGCATGCGGCGCACCGCCGCCCGCGCACACGTGAACGTGCCGCGCAGATGCGTCTCGATGACGATGTCGAACTCCTCGTCCGACATGTTCCAGAGCACGCGATCGCGCAGCAGTCCTGCGTTCGTGCACATGATGTCGAGACGGCCGAACTCGCTGACGGCCTTCTCCACGAGCACTTCCGCGGTCTCGCTCGGACCCACCGGGCCGACGGCGACTGTGGCGGTACCGCCGGAATCGCGGATGCCCTGTGCGGTCTCATTGGCGACGTCCGCGTCGATGTCGTTCACGACGACGCTGGCGCCGGCCTCGGCGAGCGCGCGCGCGTACGCGCGTCCGATTCCCCGCCCGCTCCCGGTCACGATGGCGACCTTGTTGTCGAGTTTCATGGGCTCAACCTTGGCGGAACCACTATTGAGTTCGCAACTCGACTGCAGCGTCCTGACGCCCGCAGGCCCTGACTCGCAAGCTCATCGGCCGGCTTACTCGTCATGACCGACAGCGAGCTGCACGTGCTCGCCGACGGGCACATAGCCGACCTGTCCGTAGATCGAGTTCGACACGGGGTTGGCCGCGTCGGTGTTCAACGTGCACGCGACCACACCCGGCTCCGCGAGCGCGGCGACGCTCAACTGTTGCACCAGCCGCCGCGCGTATCCGTGTGCTCGATGCCGAGGCGGCGTGTAGACGCCGCCGATGCGCGCGACACCTCCGGCCGGCGCGATCAGCGTCGCTGTCGAACGCGGTGCTCCGGCATGAACCCACAGCCAGATCCGGCGTCGCTCGAGCGCGCTGCGCACGTTGCCCTCCGGATAGTGGGCTTCGCCGATGTCGGCGTTGAACGCGCGCATCCAGTGGTGGACGAGATCGCTGTCGGCCGGCGCGGCGATGCGCATCGCGCCGCCCGGATCGGGCACGTCGCGAACCTTGCGGAGCTCGTGCACGATCATGCGCACACGCGTCGCCACGCCGGCGTGCGTGCGCCCGGCGAGCACGCGGGCGAGTGCCCATGCGCTGTCGCGCGGCCCGGTGACTCCGGCCACGCGCGTGTCGGTGGCGGCAGCGCGCTCGAGCACAGACTCGGCGATCGGGGTGGCAGCTCCTGGTGGCAGCGACGACACCAGCACGGGAAACGGCGGCGTCCAGCTGGCGACGCCGGCCACCTCGCCTCCGCTGACGACCCACCAGAACAACGGCGTCCGTGTCCAGCCGGCGCCGCCGCCGCGAGCCTGCGCCATGACCGTCAGCAGCACGTTGCGCTGCACCGGCTCACGCTCGAGAAAGGGCGTGACGGCGCCGGCGTACTCCTCCACGTCGCCGGTCGCGTGCAGCCGCAGGTGCTCGTGCTCAGGCACCGAGGCGCCCTCCGCTCACCACCTGCGCGATGACGAACGCCAGCCACGGCACGCCGGCGAGCATGAGCACGGTGCCGCGCGCCCGGCCGCGCCAGAGCACGACCAGCAGCACCGCACCTCCGGCAAGCGCAAGCAGCGCACCCAGGATCGCGCCGAAGGAGGGCCGCCACGTGGTGAACACGAGGCCGATGAACGCGAGCACCGTGGCCTGAAACGCCGCGGAGCCTGCGATGTTGCCGAAAGCGAGCCCGTCGTCGTTCGTGCGCACCCAGAGCACGCTGTTGAGCGCCTCCGGCATCTCGGTGGCCAGCGGCACGACGACGATGGCCAGGATCATGGCGGGAACGCCGAGGGCCCCGGCGACGTTGTGCAACGCGTTGACGAACAGCTCCGACGCGACCACCAGCAGCAGGATCGCGACCACGAGCTGCAGCGCGATGAACGCGGGATGCGGCCGCGGCGCCGAGTGGTGCCAGCGGATGATGTGCAGCGGCTCGGGCATCTCTTCCTCCGGCTCCGAGCTCTGCAGGGTCCGGCGCACGTGCCACGCATATGTGAGCAGCAGCAGCACGCCGACGACCACGCGCTCGGGGCGGGGCAGCAGAATGCTCACCAGCGCGGCGCCGTAGCCGGCGACGAAGACGCCGAGGTCCTGGTGCACCTGGCGCGGCGCGAGCAGCAGCTCCGGCCGGGTGCGGCGCAGGGCGACCGCCGCGCCCATCGCCGCCGTGGCCAGGGTCATCAGCAGCAACGAGGAGCCGAGCACGGCGCCGATGGCGATCGAGTTCGCCGACGGGGCTCGTGTGGCGAGTGCGATCACGGGCACGATCGTCTCCGGCAGCGACGTGCCGATCGCCGCGAGCAGGCTGCCGGTGGCCCCGCTGCCAAGCCGCAGACGGTAGCCGGCCCACTCCACTGCGTTTGTGAAGAGTTCGGCAGCAACCACGAGGAGGGCGCCGCTGACGAGGAACAGCACTGCCGTGACCAATGCGAACCTACCCGGCGCGCCGGCGCAGCGCGTCGACGGGCACGCGCAACCAGTCGGTGGCGAACCCCAGGACGTGATATGGCGTGACCGGCTGCACCCGATGCACGGGCGGCGCGCCACGCGCGGCGTCGAGCGCGTCCACGATGCGCCGGCGGAACCACGGAAACAGCGTGCGCGGCAGCTCATCGACCGCGACGAATCGCGAGGCGAGCGCCTCGATGCTCCGCTTCGGAGCACCGCCGGTCACCTCGCCCACGTAGAGCACGTCGCCCACGCGGCGCAACCCGGACCAGGTGTACACACCCGCGAGGTGCGTGACGCGGACGCGGTATCCGGTCTCCTCCTCGGTCTCGCGAGCAGCCGTGATCGCAGGGTCCTCGCCATCCTCGCAGTGACCACCCGGCAGCTCCCACCCCGGTGGAAACGGCCGGAGCTGAACGAGCACGCGGGTGTCACGCAGGACCGCCAGCTGTGCGCCGAGGACGGGCCACGCGATCCCCTCGACCTCGACGCGAGCCGTCACGACCCGACGAGCTGGAACAGGTTCGGCAGCCCAAGGAAGATCGGCGTCACGCCGGGGATGAGCGCGTGATCGACGATGAGCGTCGCCGTCCCGACCGTCGCGGCGGCGAGCGGGTTGATCGCATGGTTGGTCAGCTCGGGCAGCACGACCACCACCAGGATCACCGCGGCGTACACGACGTACCGGTTGGCCTCGAGCCAGAGAAAGATCCGCGGCGTGTGCGTGAACAGGAGCTCGCGCACCACCCGGTACCCGTCGAGCCCGGGGAGCGGCAGCGCGTTGTAGATGAACAGCGCGACGTTGATGAAGAACCCCTGCAGCAGGACGCCCACGAGGATGCCGGTCGCGGTGCGCGACGCCAGGGTCGAGAAGCCGTTGAGATCGATGCCGGACGTGACGAGCTCGAGGCGCAGCGTGACGGCGAACACCGCCGCCACCACGAGGTTCGCGACCGGTCCGGCTGCGGCCACCGCGGCGCGCTGGCCGGCGGTGCGCAGGTAGCGTGGATCGGGATGCACCGGGCGACCCCAGCCGAACCCGGTGATGAACAGCGACGCGAACCCGAAGGCGTCGACCTGACGGCGCGGGTCCAGGGTCATGCGGTGCTGCCGGCGCGGGGTGGGATCGCCGGCTCGCAACGCGATCGCCGAGTGCGCCAGCTCGTGCACCACGAGGCCGACGAGGGCGCCCGGCAGCGTGTAGAGAATCGTGACGAGGTAGCTGAGGGCGCCGCTCACCGGCGGCGGTCAGTCGATTTCGACGCGCGACGGCTGGCGCGTGCGCTTCGGAGCGCCGGCCTTGCGCTTGCGGCCGCGTGGCGGCGGTGTGCGCGTGCCGCGCGAGGTGTTGTGCTCGATGGTGACCATCGCAGCCAGCAGGAGCTCACGCTGCGCATTGAGCAGATGGCGCTGCGCTTCCGGAGGAACGATCTCGTTGAAGCCCACACCGAGCAGCTGCGTCGCGGTCTGCGCAAGCCGGGCGGGACACAGCTGGCACGGTCCGGTCTCCCCTCCTTCGTCGTCAACGCTCACTTCCGCGCGTCCGCGAACGTGACCGACAGCATGCCTTCCTCGAGCTTGCCGCGTGTCACCTTCTTGCCGTTGAGCACGCGCGGCAGCGAGATCTCACGCTTGTACGGGCCGACTGTGACGTAGAGCTCACCTTCCCGATGCGTGATGTCGATGTCCTCCTTGCCGACGAACGGCAGCTGCAGCTGCAGCTCGTAGCCGCCGTTCACCTTCTGCAGGCGCTGCGGCACCGCGCGATAGTAGATCGTGGTGGGGTCGTCGCCGCCGTAGATGGACTCGGCCATCTCCTTGAGGTTGGCGAGGCCGACCATCTCGTGGTCGAAGAGCCGCGTCTGCACGATCGGCACGGGGCTGAACGAGCGCTCCACCAGCTCCGCGTAGCGCT
This sequence comes from Candidatus Dormiibacterota bacterium, assembly GCA_019234035.1. Taxonomy (GTDB): domain Bacteria; phylum Chloroflexota; class Dormibacteria; order Aeolococcales; family Aeolococcaceae; genus JAFALX01. The sequence continues at coordinate 4,449 of JAFALX010000375.1, forward strand.
GCTGCGTCTGGCGCCACGACTGGAAGTAGCCGTCCTCCACCTCCGGCGGCAGCACGCGGTTCACCACGATCAGGTCGGTCAGGTAGTCGTAGAGGCTCAGGTACGTGAACGCACGCTGCGCTTCCTTCACGACCATCTTCTCGAGGTTCAGCACGATGCGGACCGTGCACACCTTGGGGTCGCCGAGGATGCGCTTCATGCTGTCGAGGTCGACGAGCAGATCCTTGACGTGGCCGAAGAAATCGTCGGACGGGAGCGGGATCTTGGTGAACGGCTGCACCATCGGGCGCGCGACCTTGGCGATGGTGCGCTGCAGCGGGAACAGGCGCTGCAGGTACCAGCGCGCCACGTCGGGAAACGCGAGCAGCTGCAGGGTCTCACCGGTGGGCGCGCAGTCGACGACCAGGACATCGAACTTGCCGGTGGCGCGGTGATGCTTGATCTGCATCAGGCTCGCCACCTCCTCCATGCCGGGAGGGGAGGCGAGCTCTTCGGCGACGATGTCGTCCACGCCCTCCTGTGACGCGAACAGTGCCGTCAGGTACTCGTGGATGCGGTCCCAGTGATCCTCGAGCTCGCGCAGCGCGTTGATCTCCTGGGCCCACAGATTCGGCGCCAGCTCGGTGGGACGC
>JAFALX010000080.1 GCA_019234035.1 Candidatus Dormiibacterota bacterium
TCTGGCCTCCCTGTTCGCGGACGTGATCTGCCGAGACGCCGGTGTGCAGATCGATGCCCTCGCGGCGGAACACATCGGCGACCACTGCCGAGGACTCCGGTTCCTCGCGGGCCAGCAGGCGCATGCCGAGGTCGACGATCGTCACGCGCGAGCCGAACCGGCGCAGCACCTGGGCGAGCTCGCAGGCGACGGGACCGCCTCCGGCGACGATGATCGACTCAGGCGGGGCCGTCAGCTGCGCAATGTCTCGGTTGGTCCAGTACGGCACGGTGTCCAGGCCGTCGACCGGCGGGATCAGCGGCTCGGTGCCCGTATTGATGATCACGGCGCGTTGCGCGGTGAAGACGCGGTCGCCGACCGTCACGCGGTTCGGCGCTTCGAAGCGTCCCGTTCCGCGCACGAAGTGGCCGCCCGTGCGCTCGAAGCGTTCCACGGCGACACGGTCATCCCAGTCGTCGGTGGCCTCAGTGCGGATGCACTGCGCCACCGGGGTCCAGTCCGGACGAACCGATGCGGAGCCCGCCATTCCGTTCACCCGGCGCGCCTCCGCCAGCAGATCGGATGGGCGAACCATCATCTTGGTGGGGACGCAGGCGAAGTAGGGGCACTCGCCACCGACGAGCCGCTCCTCGATGCCGACGACGTTCAGGCCGGCCGCGGCGAGGCCTCCCGCGAGCTGCTCGCCCCCGGGCCCCATCCCGATCACAATCGCGTCGACCTGTTCGTCCACGTCGAACCTCCTGGGCGTGTTGCTGGAACGTCTGGTTTCCCTTACGCCGCCGCGTAACTGGACTGCCGGGTCTCTCGTACCATGCCGCAAGAGACATGCGAGTCTGGGTGATAGCGGCCGCCGGGCTCGTCCTGGCGGTCGGCGCTTCGGGGGCAAGCCTGACAGCCGTGGCGTCGGGCCGCCATTCGACGTTCGCTGCCGCCGCGAGCTCGTTGGAGAAGCAGTGGAACAAGGACGAGGCGGCAGGTGTGCCCGCCGCGAACATCGCCACCCTCCGCAAGCAGCTCGACTCGTCGACCGAATCTCATGCCGGGTCGTGGTCGCCGCAATGGTGGGGGGACACCGGCGATTCGTTGATCAATCAGCTCCAGGGCAAGACGAACACGCTGTGGGCGGCTGCGATGAGTGCCGGCCGGACACAGGCGGAGCAGGCGGTGAAACTGTTCGGCCAGCTCAGCCAGCAGCTGGGCTCGTACATTCCCTCCAGCATGACGGCCGCGGAGGCCACGTGGGAATCGCAGATCACGGCCGCGTCGACGCCCAATCAGCTGAAGAACCTGGCGAGAACGTGGGTGGCGACGGTCGCGGCCACTCGCGCGCAGGCACAGCAGGCGCAGTTGGCAGCACAGCTGGACGCGCTGAACTCCCAGGCGACGGGATTCGACGGCGTGGCCGGCCTCGTGCAGGACGCGCAGGACGCGGTGAACACCGCTGACGCGGACAACCTCGACACCGGCGACGTCCCGGCGCTCATCACCGCCGTGCAGAACGATGTTCAGGACAGTGCCATCCAGAACGCCGACGCCAGCAGCGCGATTCAGCAGCTCGTCACCGCTGACAGCCAGCTCCACTCGTTGATCTCGCTCAACGACAATGTCAACGGGCAGATCCGTCCGCTGGAGTACTCGGTGGATCAGGCGGCCGCGGAGAACACCCCGAACCAGGCGTCACTCATGGGGCAGTACCAGGGCGTCCAGTCCTCCTTCACCGCTGCGCGGACGACCGCGCAGCTGACCGCGGTGCAGACCGCGATCAGCACTTTGCAGAACAGCGTCGCCACCGAGCTGGCCGCCGACGTGTGCGGGCACCCCGTCGGCGCGGGCAAGGTGCTCACGTTCAATCTGGCCCTGCAGGAGGGCGTGTTCTATCAGGACGGATGCGTCGTAAAGGCGACGCCCGTCACGACGGGGCGTGCAGAGCTGCGCACGCCCACCGGCACGTTCTCGACGTTCAACAAGCAGTCGCCGTTCCAGTTCATCTCCCCGTGGCCGCCGAGCTCGCCGTTCTACTACTACCCGTCCTGGGTCAACTATGTGATCGAGTTCGCATCCGGCGGATACTTCATCCACGACGCGCCGTGGGAGTCCGCGGGCGACTACGGTCCTGGCGGTGAGGATTCGGCGGGCGCGAGCCACGGCTGCATCCACGTGCCGAGCGACGTGATGACGTGGCTCTATGCGTGGACCCCGACGGGCGTGCCGGTCATCATCACCTGACGCGTCAGCTGGTGCAGGCCTGCGTGCTGACCGGATTCGTCTGCCCGAGGCCGGAGTTCACGTCGCCGGCGATTGTGGTCATCGTCAGCGCATAGCCCTCGTCGGGGTTGGTCGTGCTCGCGGCGAACACGAGGCCAAGCACCGTGCCGTTTGAGTCGACGAGCGGGCCGCCGGAGTTGCCGGGGATGATGTTCGCTGCCAGCACGGCGATGTCACGCTGCACCAGCGTGTCGCCGTAGATGTTGTAGCCGTTGACGGTCTCCGTGCCGGACACGCCGGCGGGCACGACCTTCTCGTCGCCGCCGCCCGGATACCCGACGACGGCGCCGGTCTGCCCGCGCTGTGGATCGCCGGTCGCGCGATTGAGCGGCTGCAGCCCGAGATTCGGCACGTACACAACCGCGACGTCGATGTTGGGGTCGAACGCCACGACGGTGCCGTGGTCGACGGCGCCGGTGGGCGTGTCCACCTCGACCGAGTTCGAGCCGGCGACCACGTGCGCGTTGGTGACGAGATAGTTCGGCGCCGCCGGCCACGCGGAGCCGGCCTCGGCGCCACCGCCGCAGCCGAACGCGATGACCTTCGCGGTCGAGGCCACTGCCGCGCGAGTCCCCGGAGTGTCGATGAGCGCGGGGATGGGCACCGGCGCCGGCGGCGCCACGAGTGACGCGAACGGATTGGGGAAGTCGGTCGCGCGAAGCACGTTCTGGATGCTCGCGAGGAACCCGGGCGGATTGGGCGCGATGGTGGTGAGGCCGCGGACGATCGCCGACGTGTTGATCTGATCGTCGAGCCCCGTCCAGGGGCTTTGCGAGAACACAAGCCCCAGGTACCAGGCTCCGATGGCGACGCCGACGGCACCGAGCGCGGCGCCGAGGACCGAGTCCCATTGCGCGAAGCGGCTGCGGATGGCACGGAGCCGGACCTGGAACCCGATCGCGGTGCCGATGCCCTCGACGATCAGCGCGATCGCGAGGAAGAACCCGATGGCGATCAGGGGCTGGACCGTGCGGTTGTGAGTCAGGGCACGCGCGATTGGCGGCGCCACGACGGCACCGATGAGCAGGCCGAGCAGCAGCCCGATGAATGACGGGAGGACCCAGCTCACGCCGCGCCGGTAGCCCGAATAGGCGAACACCGCGAGGAAGACGATGATGAAGAAGTCGAGCAGGTTCATGCGATATCCAAAGTCTGCCCGTCTTGTTGCCGGTTCCGTACGCCGGTGGCACGAACCCTCGGATACCATCGGCGCACTGGTATGGAATCGGGCAGGACGAGGGGGCGCCGCGCAATCACCCTCATGCTGGCAGTGGTCGCGGCGGGACTCGCCGCCTGTGGCAGCGCGCCGAAGGCGACGCCGCACGCGAAGGCGACGCCAACCCCCGCACCGACCATCAACCCGTCGGCACCGTTCGAGGCCAAGTACGCAAGCCTCCATCAGGGACTGTCGCTCGATGACGTGCGCGGCATCATGGGTTCGCCGGGCTCGACGATGTCCGAGGCGGACAACGGAGCCGGCACGACGAGCATCGTGATCCAGTGGCAGGATCCGAAGGACGCGGGGCACTCGATCATCGCCGCTTTCGTGAACAACGTCATGCAGACGAAGTCTGCTATCGGCTTCTGACGGCGCTACGCTAGTCAGCGCGTCGGGGCGTAGCGCAGCGGTAGCGCACCTGCTTTGGGAGCAGGGGGTCCCCGGTTCGATCCCGGGCGCCCCGACCACATGGAGGTGTCGCACCGCGAACGAGGTGATACACTTCATCCATGCCCACCAGCCGTCCACGTCACGTGATCACCGAGAGCGATGCCATTGCCGAAGCGATTGATGACGCGGCCGAGCGCTGGCCGGCTGATCGCCAGCATCGAGGCAGGTTGATCGTTCGACTCGTGGAAGAAGGGCACCGAGCCCTCGGACAGAGCAAGAAGCGTCGAGCCGCGAGGAGGAAGGAGACGATCGCCAGAACGAGCGGCGTGCTGACTGGCGTGTACGGCCCGAACTATCTCGACGATCTACGCCGCGACTGGTCGGAATGATCGTTCTGGATGCCAGCGTCCTCATCGCCCATCTCGATGCCGATGACGCGCATCACTCAAGTGCCGACCAGCTCCTCGCCGAAACGTCACCTGCGGCGCTGGGAGCGAGCCCGATCACTCTCGCCGAGGTCTTGGTCGCGCCAGCACGGACCGGACGTCTAGATCGTGCAAATGCGGCACTCAAGCGACTGGGAATCGACTCCGTCGCGCTTGTCGAGGACGCACCGCTGCGGCTTGCAGTGCTGCGAGCAGGCACGAAGTTGAAATTGCCTGACTGTTGCGTGTTGCTCGCGGCGGAAACGGCGGACGCCAGCATTGCGACCTTCGACGACCGATTGGCCACAGCGGCGAGGGAGCGTGGTCACGTGGTGGTCAGCCGGCCCTGACTCACCGTACTTGCGCTATGGGGCGGGACAGCCGCCGGGATAGCGGCCGCGGTGGCCGCGATACTGGTTGTGCTCGGCGGTCTTGACGAAGCGCTGGGCGCTGCGCGAGGACGTCGAATGCGTGTTCACGCGAATGGTCTCGTCAGCGAGAACAAGGGAAAGGCGGAAACGTGGCTGTGGACTGACGTCGAGGAGTTCTACGTGCTCGCGGAGCAAAGCGAACTTCACAGTGCTCCCAGCGGGCCGATCGACGGGATGATCACTGAGGGGGCCTTGGCTCTATTGATGGCGGCCATGCCCAAGGACGTGAAGTACAAGGTGTACTACTCGCTTCGACGAGGCAGCCAGCGACTGGGACGTCAACTGGAAGATTCAGGACTACAAGCGTTTGGGCGAGATCGTAGAGAATTGTCTGACGGCGGCTCGACTGCCATCCGTCCTTGCGACCTTCCGTAGCGGCGGCGATGTCAAGTACGGTCGCTTTACGGTGCGCAGTCAAGGCATCGAGGACGCCGGTTCGGCGCCGCCACGATTGCTCGCGTGGACGGATGTTGCCGAGGTCCAA
>JAFALX010000421.1 GCA_019234035.1 Candidatus Dormiibacterota bacterium
CACGGCGAGGAACGGCGTCCACATCATCGACCTGGAGCAGACCCAGAAGCAGCTGGACGCCGCCGGCGACTACGTTCGCGACCTGGTCTCTAACGGTCAGAAGATCCTGTTCGTCGGCACCAAGAAGCAGGCCCAGGACGTCATCGAGGACGTCTGCGGCCGCACCAACCAGCCGTACGTCGTCCATCGCTGGATGGGCGGCATGCTGACCAACTTCAGCGTCATCCAGAAGCGGCTGCGCCGCCTTGCGGAGCTGCGCACGATGCACGAGCGCGGCGACTTCGAGCGCATGAGCGGCAAGGAGGCCAACGACAACCGCGACGACCTGGAGCGGCTCGAGGCCAACTTCGCCGGCATGGCGGACATGAAGCGCCTCCCCGCGGCGCTGTTCGTCATCGACTGCAAGAAGGAGCACATCGCGGTCAGCGAGGCGAACAAGCTGGGCATCCCGGTTGTTGCCATCGTCGACACGAACTGTGATCCCGACGAGGTCGCGGTGGTGATCCCGGGCAACGACGACGCAATTCGCAGCTGCCGTCTCATCGTCAGCGTCATCGGCGATGCCATGGCCGAGGGCCTGCAGCAGCACACTGAGCGCGAGATTCGCGAGCGCGAGGAGATGGAGCAACGCGACAGGGAGCAGGCGGCTGCAGCGGCGGCGGGACCCGTCGCGGCCGCCGCGGCAGAGGCCCAGCCGGCCGCAGCCGGCTCCGGCAGGGAGGCGCGCTGATGCCAGAGATCACGGCCGCGATGGTGAAGAGGCTTCGCGACGAGACCGGCGCCGGGATGATGGACGCCAAGCGCGCCCTCACCGAGGCGGCCGGCGATGCGGAGAAGGCGAAGGACTGGCTGCGCGCCAAGGGGCTGTCCCGGGCCGCGGACAAGGCGGGCCGCGAGACCCACGAGGGCCGCGTCCATGCGTACGTCCATGCCGCAGGCGGTGTGGCCACCAGTGGTGCGCTCGTCGCCCTGCAGTGCGAGTCCGACTTCGTCGCCAAGACGGACGACTTCAAGGCACTGGCGCACGAGATCGCGCTGCAGGTGGTCGGGAACTCCCCGCAGTACGTGCGCCGCGAGGACGTCCCGGCCGCGCTTGTCGAGCGCGAGCGCGGCGTGTACCGCGAGCAGGTGGTGGACAAGCCCGCCAACATCCAGGACAAGATCATCGAGGGCAAGATGAACGACTTCTACGCGAAGGTCTGCCTGCTCGATCAACCCTGGATCAAGGAGGGCAAGCGCAAGGTCGGTGACCTGGTCACCGACGCTGTGGCCAAACTTGGCGAGAACATCACGGTCGCGGGCTTCGCACGCCTCCAGATCGGCGCCCCCGCGATCTTCGCCGGGACGCCGGCCGGCGCCGCAAGCTCCAATGGCGCCGCCGGGAACGGGGCGGGAGCCCCGGCCCCCGAGTGAGCACGGAGGTCGTCGCCGTGGGTGTGGCCCAGTCCCGCCTCGATGACGGTCGCCTCCCCGTCTTCCGCCGCATCGTCCTGAAGCTGGGCGGCGAAGCCCTCATCGGCACGGGGAGCCACGGCATCGACCCTGCGGCGACGCTGCAGGTCGCCCAGCAGATCCAGCGCGTGCTGGAGCACGGCGTCGAGGTCGCAATCGTGGTCGGCGGCGGCAACATCGTGCGTGGGCAGGAGGCGATGCACGAGGGCCTCGACCGCACCACCGGCGACTACATGGGCATGCTCGCCACGGTCATCAACGCACTGGCATTGCAGAACGCCATCGAGCACCTCGGCATCCCGGCGCGCGTGCAGAGCGCGATCGCCATGCAGCAGGTGGCCGAGCCGTTCATCCCGCGGCGCACGATCCGCCATCTGGAGAAGGGCCGCGTGGTCATTCTCGCGGCCGGCACGGGCAACCCCTTCTTCACGACCGACACGACCGCAGCCCTCCGCGCCGCGGAGATCGGCGCGGACGTGCTGCTCAAGGCCACCAAGGTCGACGGCGTCTACACGGCCGACCCGATGATCGATCCGACCGCGACGCGGTTGCCGCACCTGACGTATCTCGACGTGCTCAACCGCGGGCTGACCATCATGGACAGCACCGCCGTGACCTTGTGCATGGACAATCGAATGCCGATCATCGTCTTCGACCTGTTCACCATGGGCAACATCGAGCGCGTGATCCTCGGCGACCAGATCGGGACGCGCGTCGACGCGGAGGGCCAGGCCAATGGCAGCTGAGCGCACCAAGGCCGAGGAGGCGCAGGCGACGCTGAACGAGCGCCTCCACGCGGCACGTGACCGCATGGAGAAGTGCCTCGAGTCACTCGGCCGAGAGCTGGGCACCATCCGCACGGGACGGGCATCGCCGGCGCTGGTCGAGCGGCTCGTCGTCGACTACTACGGCGCCCCGACGCCGCTGCAGACCCTGGCCGGCATCTCGGTGCCCGAGCCGTCGCAGCTGGCGATCAAGCCCTACGACCGCAGCGCGCTGAGCGCCATCGAGAAGGCGATCCAGAAGAGCGACCTCGGGCTCAACCCGAGCAACGACGGCGAGATGATCCGCATCACCATCCCGCAGCTCAACGAGGAGCGGCGCAAGGACCTCGTCAAGGTGGTCCATCGCAAGGCCGAGGAGGCCCGCGTCGCGGTGCGCAACGTCCGGCGGGACGAGGCCGATCACCTGAAGAAGGTCGAGAAGGACGGCCACGTCGGCAAGGACGAGGTCGAGGGGAAGCTCGCCGACCTGCAGAAGACCACCGATCAGTACATCGGCCGCGTCGACGAGGCGCAGCGGCACAAGGAGGCCGAGGTTCTCGAGGTGTGATGGCCGCGAAGCGGCCAGATCAGTCAACTGCGGCGCGAAGCGCCGCTACCACTGTGTAACGCCGCCGTAATCCGCCTCGTTTACCCTGTCAAAGCAAGTGTTGCGACCCCCCGTTCCAGCAGCGATTCCCGCCCCGTCGAGTCCTGAGCTCCCTCACCACATCGGCATCATCATGGACGGCAACGGACGCTGGGCCCGTCGCCGCCACCTGCCCCGCGTGGCCGGCCACCGCGCCGGCGTCCGCGCCATCCGCCCGGTGATGGAGGCCTGCGACCGCGCCGGCGTGCACATCCTCACGCTCTACGCGTTCAGCACCGAGAACTGGTCGCGGCCCCGGCATGAGGTCGCGGCGCTGATGCAGCTGTTCGGCGAGACCATCGAGAGCGAGGTCGACGAGCTGCACGCCAACGGGGTGCAGATCCGCGTGATCGGCGACCGCACCCAGCTGAGCGAGCGCCTGCAGCGCAAGGTCGCGGAGGCCGAGGGCATCACCGCTCGCAACACCAGCGCCGTCCTCAATGTGGCAATCAACTACGGAGGCCGCCGCGAGATCGTCAGCGCGATCCGCGAGCTCGCTGCACGGGGCGTCGACCTCGCCCAGCTCGACGAGGAGATGGTCAGCCGCGCGCTCTACACCGCAGGGCTGCCCGATCCCGACCTGATCGTCCGCACTGCGGGCGAGATGCGGGTGAGCAACTTCCTGCTGTGGCAGTCCGCATACGCCGAGCTCTACGTCACCGACACGCTCTGGCCCGACTTCGGGGAGACCTCGATCAACGAGGCGCTGCACGCGTTCTCGCGGCGCGAGCGGAAGTTCGGCGCGGTGCCCGAGCGGGCGCCGGCCGCGGTGATCGAGACACTCGGCTCGCCGGTGGGATGAATCTCCTGCTCCGGATCGTGTCCGGGGCAGTCCTCCTGGCGGTGATCGGCCTCGCCCTGTGGGCGGGCACGGCCGCCGTGGCGGTGCTGATCGGCGCGGTCGTCCTCGTGGGGTGCTACGAGCTGAGCGGCCTGCTCACCCGAACCGGACTGCACCCGCCCGGCTGGATCCTGTACCCGCTCAGCCTCTGGCTGGCCATCCGCCTGGCGCTGCCCGCCGCGTACCAGGACACGCAGTGGCCGCTGCTGGCGGCGCTCACGGCGGGCCTGCTGGCGGCCGTCGCCACCAGGACCTCCTTCACCCGCTGGGCCGCGGCCGTGGGTGGCGGCGTCTACCTCGGCTTCGGGCTCAGCTTCTTCCTCGCGCTCTACCTGTGGCCCTCGAGCCTCGCCCACTTCGGGCTGCGGCTCGTCGGCGTCGTGCTCCTGTCCGTCGTCGCCGGCGACACGGCGGCGCTGTTCGCCGGCAGCGCCTTCGGCCGCCACGCCTTCTTCTCCTCGATCTCCCCGCACAAGACCGTCGAGGGGGCGGTCGCGGGCGCGCTGGCGACGATGCTGGTCGTCGTGCTGGCCGGGCCGCCGCTGATCGGGATCGGCGTTGCCGCGGCGGCAGGGCTCGGCGTGCTCATCGCCGTGGCAGCCCAGGGCGGGGACCTCGCCGAGTCGGCGCTGAAGCGCCAGGCGGGGGAGAAGGACTCCAGCAAGCTCATCCCGGGGCACGGCGGCCTGCTCGACCGCGTCGACAGCCTGGTGCTGGTCGCCCCGGTCGCCTACTGCTATCTCCGCCTCATCGCCTTCTGATGGATCCGAGGCCGTGGTTTCATGAGGGGTCCGATGACTGAGGCAGAGCGCCGCCGCGTCGTGCTCCTGGGCGCGACGGGATCGATCGGCCGGCAGGCGTGCGACGTGATCAGCCGCTACCCCGGCCGCTTCCAGCTCGTGGGCGCGGTCGCCCGCAGCGATGCCGCGGGCCTGGACGCCGTGGTGCGGCGCTTCGGCGTGGAGCGCTGCGCGCTGGTGGCGCCCGCCCGGGGAGCCGAGCTTCCCGACGGGTGTGCCGCCGGGCTCGACGCCGCCTGCGAGATCGCGGCGATGGACTCCGATGTCGTCTGCGTGGCGATCACCGGAGCCGCGGCGCTGCGGCCGACGCTGGCCGCGCTGGACGCCGGACGCCGCGTCGCCACCGCCACCAAGGAGGTCCTGGTCATGGCCGGCGAGCTGGTCCGCGCCCGCGCGGAGGCTGCCGGCAGCCGGATCACGCCGATCGACAGCGAGCACAGCGCGCTCTGGCAGTGCCTGCGCGGCGAGGACACGGCGAGCGTGCTGCGCCTGGTGCTCACGGCGAGCGGCGGGCCGTTCCGCACGCGCCCGCTGGACACGTTCTCGAGCATCACGCCGGAGGAGGCCCTGAACCACCCGACGTGGCGCATGGGCCGGAAGGTGACCATGGACTCGGCGACGATGATGAACAAGGGGCTCGAGGTCATCGAGGCGCATTTCCTGTTCGATGTCGCGTACTCGCAGATCGAGGTCGCCATCCACCCGACGAGCACCGTGCACAGCTACGTCGAGTTCTGCGACGGCGCCATCGTCGCGCAGCTGGGAGTTCCGGACATGCGTGTCCCGATCGCGCTGGCGCTGGCCGACGGCGAGCGCCTGCCGGGCGTCGGTCCGCCGCTGGAGCTGCGCGGCACGGCACCGCTGGAGTTCCACGAGGTCGACCCGCAGCGCTTTCCCGCGGTGGGGCTGGCGCGTCGCGCCGGCGAGACCGGCGGTGTGGCGCCGTGCGTGCTCAACGCGGCCAACGAGATCGCCGTCGAGACGTTCCTTGCGGGCGGCTGCCGGTACGACGAGATCGTGCCGCTGCTCGCCGACGCGGTGGCCGCGGCGCCCGCGGTGCAGGCGCCGTCGCTCGACGACGTGCTGGCCGCGGACACCTGGGCGCGGGCATTCGCCACCGCGCGATTCACCGGGAGTGCTGTGTCGTGAACGCCGGCCAGATCATCATCAACGTCGGCGCGGTCATCCTCACGTTTCTCATCGTCGTGCTCGTGCACGAGTCGGGTCACTACGTGGTGGCGAAGCTCTCGGGCATCCGCGTCGACGAGTTCGCCGTCGGCTTCGGTCCGAAGCTGTACGCCAAGCGCATCGGCGAGACCCTGTACTCCGTGCGCGCACTGCCGGCGGGCGGATACGTGCGCATGCCGGGCATGCTCGGCATGGAGGGGGAGGCCGACGCGGGCGAGCGCAACTTCTATCGCGCCAGCAAGACCAAGCGGTTTCTCACCGTCGTTGCGGGCATCGTCTTCAACATCGTGTTCGCAGGGCTGTGTTTCACCGTCGTGAACCTCGCACCGACGCCGTCGCACGTCGCACCCGGTGGAGCACTGGCCGCGGCCGGTGTGGGCAACGGCGCGGTCGTCACGTCGATCAACGGCGCCACCGTCCGCCACGACACCGTCGAGAACGTCGCGAACGATCTGCACAGGGCGACGCAGGCCGACCAGGGCCGGCCGATGCACATCACCTACACGGCCGCCAACGGCCAGGTGCGTTCGGTCGTCGTGTCCCCGCAGCTGACCGTGTTCGTCCCCACCGTGACGAGCGGTCTGCAGCCGGGCATCTACGTGATCACCTCGATCACCGGACAGCCGGTCGGCACCGGTGACCCCGCGGCGCTGCTGAGCGGCGACCCCGTGGTGAGCGGGTTCACCGAGGGTCAGCCCTCCAAGACGTTCAGCGCCGCCAGCCTCTCGCAGGTCCAGACCGGCTACGGCTCCTCGGCGACGGACATCCAGGCCGCATGGCTCATCGGGCTCTCCGCGGGCTTCGACGGGCAGCCGCTGCCGACTGCGATCGCCAACGGCTTCACCGCGATTCCCAACTTCGTCCGTGATCAGGCGGTGGGCATCTACCAGCTGATCACCGTGCCGTCCCTCGGCGGCCTCAACGGGCCCAACGGCCTGTCGGGTCCGGTCGGCATCGCTCAGGCCACCGTGACCGCCGCGCAGGGGGGCATCTTCGGCCAGGGCGGCTTCATATGGTGGCTCGGGTTTGTGAGCATGAGCCTGGGCTTGCTCAACGTGCTGCCGATTCCGTTCCTCGACGGCGGCAAGCTGTTCTTCATCGTGGTCGAGGCGATACGGCGCAAGCGCGTCGATCCGCGGGTCGAGGCCGTTGCGTCCGCGATAGGGCTCTCGCTGATCGTGCTTCTGCTCGTCTATGTCACCATCGGCAACGTCAGCCGGCTATGAGCATCGACATCAGCGTCCCCAACCGGCGCGCCACGGTCCCCGTCAACGTCGGCGGCGTCGTCATCGGCGGTGCAGCACCGATCTCGGTGCAGACGATGACGAAGACGCAGACGGAGGACGTCAGCGGTACGCTTGCGCAGATCGAACGCGCCGCGAAAGCCGGCGCCGACATCATCCGCGTCACCTGCGACACGCGCGAGGCCGCGGTCGCATTGCGCGACATCGTCAATGGTTCGCCGATCCCGATCGTCGCCGACATCCACTACGACGCACCGCTCGCATTGCTTGCGCTCGAAGCGGGCATCCAGTGCCTGCGCCTGAACCCCGGCAACATCACGGACAAGGGCAAGGTCGCCGACATCGCACGCGAGGCGAAGGCGCGTGACGTGCCGATCCGCATCGGCGTCAACGCCGGCAGCATCCCGCAGCGCAAGGATCTCGAGCGCGGCCGCGGTGCGAGCATCGACGCCGCCGCGCAGAACATGGTCGACGCGGCGATGGGCCACATCCGCATCCTCGAGGAGCTGAACTTCCGCAACATCAAGGTGTCGCTGAAGGCGAGCGACGTGCTCACCAACATCGCGGCGAACCGCAAGTTCGCGGCGCTGGGCAACCGCTACCCGCTGCACCTCGGCCTGACCGAGGCGGGTCCTGTCGACTCTGGCAGCGTGAAGTCGGCCATGGGCATCGGCATCCTGCTTGCCGAAGGGCTCGGCGACACGATCCGCGTGTCACTGGTCGGCCAGCCCGAGGACGAGGTTCGCGTCGGCAGGCAGATCCTCAGCAACCTGCAGGAGAAGGGCGAGGGTCCCAACCTCGTCGCCTGCCCCACATGCGGACGCCTCGAGATCGACATGTTCCCGATGGTGAAGCGCGTCGAGACAGCACTCGCGGACGTGCAGCGCACGATCACCGTCTCGGTGATGGGCTGCGTCGTGAACGGTCCCGGCGAGGGCATGCACGCGGACATCGGGATCGCCGGCGGCAAGCAGAAGGGCATCCTGTATCGCAACGGCGCGGTCGTCGCCAGCCTGCCCGAGGCGCAGCTGATCGACATGCTGGTCGAGGAGCTGGCCGAGATCGCCGCCGAGGACAGACGTCTGCTTGCCGAGGGCAAGCCGCTGCCGCGCGGGCTCGCGGACCGGGAAGGCTCGATCCGTTTACCGGTGACCGCGGGCTGATCGCGAACCGGCAGCCCGCACTCTCTTCCGAGTGCAGGGTGCCGGCGAGTCCCCCGGGTATGCCCGGCGTGCTGCACTAAACTCGGCGCGCCATGATTGAGCAGAAGCGCGCGGATCCCAAGCGGATCACCCCGCAGTCCGAGGACTTCGATCGCTGGTACGTCGACACCGTGCTGCGCGCCGAGCTCGCCGACTACACGCCCGTGCGCGGCTGCATGGTCATCCGCCCGTACGGGTTCGCGCTCTGGGAGAACATCCAGCGCGCGCTCGACGACATGTTCAAGCGCACCGGCCACGAGAACATGTACTTTCCGCTGCTGATCCCCGAGTCGTATCTGGCGAAGGAGGCGCAGCACGTCGAGGGCTTCGCGCCCGAGGTCGCATGGGTGACGCGCGGCGGCGGCAAGGAGCTCGAGGAGCCGCTGGCGATCCGCCCGACGAGCGAGACGATCATCTGCTCGCTGTACACCGACTGGATCCACTCGTGGCGCGACCTGCCCGTGAAGATCAACCAGTGGGTGAACGTGTGCCGCTGGGAGAAGCGCACGCGGCTGTTCATGCGCACCACAGAGTTCCTGTGGCAGGAGGGGCACACCTTTCATGAGACGTACGACGAGGCCGCGGACGAGGTCGAGACGATGCTCGGCACGTATCGCGAGCTTCACGAGGACTGGCTTGCGATGCCCGTGATTCCCGGCCGCAAGACCGACTCTGAGAAGTTCGCCGGCGCCGACTACACGGTCAGCATCGAGGCGATGATGAAGGACGGGTGGGCGCTGCAGGCCGGAACCTCGCATCACCTCGGACAGAACTTCACGCGCGCGTACGGCATCCAGTTCACCGACCGCGGCAACGAGCTGCAGCATCCGTATCAGACGTCGTGGGGACTGTCGACGCGCGTGATCGGCGGGCTGATCATGTCGCACGGTGACGACGCGGGCCTGATCATGCCGCCGAAGGTCGCGCCGGTGCAGGTGGTGGTGGTGCCCATCGTGCGCAGCAACGACGCGGAGGGGTCGGCGCTGGTGGAGGAGGCGGTGGCCCGCATCGAACGCGAGGTCGCGGGCTCGGTGCGGCTGCGCGTCGATCGGCGGGAAGGGATCCGGCCCGGCGAGAAGTACGCGCACTGGGAGCTGCGCGGTGTGCCGCTGCGCATCGTGGTCGGTGCCAAGGACCTCGCCGAGGAACGCGTGACCGTGGTGCGCCGCATGGACGGGCTGGATCAGATGCTGCCGCTCGACGGGCTGGCGGCGCGACTCCCGCAGCTGCTTGCGGAGACGCAGGCGGCGATGTTCGCGCGAGCACGCAACGAGCTGGAGGAGCGGAGTGTCCATGTGACGTCGCTCGCGGAGCTCGTTGCGGCGTTCGCCGAACGGCCGGTGTTTGCCAGCGGGCCCTTCTGCAACCGGCCTGAGTGCGAGGTCCGGATCAAGGAAGCCGTGCATGCGCTGACGGTGCGCAACCTGCGAGCGGATCGGACGGCGGATGGCGCGCCGTGCATCGCGTGCGGTGATCCCGCGGACCACGTCGCGCTGACGGCACGCGCCTACTGACGGTCTCGGAATCGCCGGTCCGTCACACTGCCAGGACCTCGATCTTGTGCTCGTTGACCCTCGCGGCGAGGCGCGGAAGCGACGGGAGCGCGTCGGGCATCTGCTTGAAGAGCACTGACCCATCCCACGCGAACGCTGCCCGGTGGCATGGACAGTCGAGGCGCTTCGCGTCTGCGTTGAGACGCAGGAGACAGCCCTGATGCGTGCAGACGGCCGAGAGCGCTGCGAAGGTGCCCGCGTTGTTGACCACCAAGCCGCGAACCGATCCGTTGTCGAACATCTTCGCCGTCCCCGCAGGTACTTCGGCGACGTCGGCGACCGCCACCCAGCGTCCACCCTCCGGTGTCAGCTCACCGGGCGGCGCCGGTGCCGATGCAAAGCGCTCGCCGAGGATGAGACCGGCGGCAGCCGTTGCTGCTGCCAGGCCACCACTCGCCAGCAACGTGCGCCGCGATAGTCGCGGGGCGCGCGCGACCTCGCCCTGGGTCTCGCGTGCGATGCGCTGCCGCAGCGATTCGACGAAGCGCGGATCAGGCAGGCCCGCGCCGGCGCTCGCCGATCGCATCTCGACGGCCGCAGCAAGCACATCCTTCTCCTGCTGGGCGCCCCGCAACCGCCGCGGCTTGCGGTCGCGGATGAGGTCGTCGATCCAGCGGCTGATGCGGCGTTCCCGCCGGCTCATGACACCATCTCCTGCCCTAGCTCGAAAGCCCGCTGCAACGCGCGGTGTTGCACCACGCGCGCGTTTCCCGCGCTGATTCCCATCTGCGCCGCGGTCTCGTTCACGGACTGGCGCTCGAGGAACCGAAGTTCGAGTACACGACGATAGTTCGCCGGCAACCGGGAAAGAATCCTGCGGATGCGCGGCAGCGGATCCGCCGGCGGTTCCGGCGCCTCGGGGGAGCCGATGTTCTCATCGATCGTCGTCACCTGGACGCCGAGGCGGCGTTGCCAGTGAGTAGCGAGCACGGTCCGCGCGGTGGCGCGCAGGTACATATGGATCTCGCCGCGCGATGCGCCGGAACGAAGACGCGGCAGCGCGTCGAGGAACACCTGCGAGGTTAGATCTTCAGCGTCGGGCTGGTTGCCGACCTTGTAGTAGAGGAGCCGGTAGATGGAGGCGATGTTCTCGCGATAGACCGCCTCCCAGTCGAGTGGCCGATCGCCGTCGATGACGTGGAAGGATCCGGCGGGGTCGTCTGTTCCCGAGGAAGGCTCCACAGATGTACGTACCCGTAGCGTTACACGCTTGCCGCCAGCGAGCCGCGTCGTTGGGGATCGATCGCAGTGCGCGGCCGTATCGCCTGCAGACGACCGCGCAGGAGCACTGCGGTCGCCAGGAGGCCAGCGGCAAGCGCCCACAGACACTGGGGCTCCCGGCTGAAAAGCTCCCGCAGGATGCCGAGCACTATCAGCAGGTAGTTTATTGCGGACAACTGAATACCTCATTGCGGGAAGGCAGGCGGCCCGCGGCCGCCTGCCGACCCAGTAGAAAGGAGGGACTGGAGCAGCCGGAGATCGGTCACACAGACATACGGACGTCGTTACGGACCGGGCCGGGACGAGCGCGACCCACCGTGATGCGCTGATATAGAACATCGAACAGGCGGCCCAATCCCTCCTCACGGGTGACGAGCTCGACGCCGTCGGGCACATTGCGGCTGAATCCCGAGAACCGCTGCGTGTCATCGAACGCGATGACGGGAACGGACGGACTCTGGCTGCGAGCACGGCGTTGCAGCTCAGCGCGTGCTTCCGCGCCGTGCGCATCGGTCACCAGGACCTCGGGCGGCGTCAATGCGAGAACGATGCTTGGTTGGTCGCAGTCCGCCATCGTCATGACGTCAAAGCCGTCGAAGTCCAGCGCGATCATCAGCATGCCGCGCACTTCAGCGCTCGGGTGAACGACGAGCACGAGCGGGCGCTCCTGGAGCGTCTGGTCGTAGCTGATGCGGATCAGCGCGGTGTCGCTGGACATGGGATTCTCCTCACGGTTGATGCGTTGCGCGCATCGTTGGTTTCGTCGTTGCTTCATATGCGCCACGTTTCGGCGTAACCCCCTCGGTACGAAGGGGTAGCCAGTTCTTCCGGATCGGTTCTGGCGCCGATCGCGAAACCAGATGCCGTGGAGGAATTCCAAATGCGAACGTTGTTGTCAATCCGTCCCAAGGTGCCGCGCGCGCTGCTGCTCCCGGGAGCAACCGGTCTCACCATGCTGGCGACGGCGTGCGGCGCCGCGCTCGGTTATGGAGGCGGGTACGGCACGCAGCCCACGTCAGCTCCGCCCACCGCGACTGGAACCGTAACCGTGTCCTCGACGAAGCTCGGCTCCATCCTCTCTGATGGCCAGGGACGCGCACTGTACCTGTTCACGAAGGACACCGGTGCCTCGTCGACGTGCACGGGATCGTGTCTGAGCGTCTGGCCGTCCTTCACGACCACGGGAACGGCACGCGCCAGTAGCGGAGTGAATCCCGGACTTCTTGGCGCCACGACCGCCAACGGAGGCCACACGCAGGTCACCTATAACGGACACCCGCTCTACTACTACGTCGGCGACACCGCTCCCGGCGATACCAACGGACAGAACCTGGATCAGTTCGGCGGTTCGTGGTACGTCGTCTCGCCCTCGGGCGCGCAGGTGGGTCAGTGAGCGCGCGTGCGTCGGCGGTTCTGCCGGCGGGTGGACGCCGGCTGACAACCCCAGGCGGCCTGCAGCGCCACCTGCGGCGCGCCCACATCCTGGGAGCGGTTGCGGCAGCGGCGTTTGCCGTCGACGCCGGTGTCCATGCGACGAGCGCCGGCGCCTACGACCCTGCTCACGGAGGGCTTCTCACCGAAGGAAACCTCTTCCGCCTCGAGGCGCTGGCTGCTGCGTTTACCGGGATCGGCCTCATCATTCGACCGACCGCGCGCATGTGGGTGCTGGGACTCGCGGTTGCCACAACCGCACTGGGCGCGGTTGTTCTTTATCGATATGTGAATGTCGGAGCGATCGGGCCGTTCCCTAATCTGTACGAGCCGACGTGGCAGGTTCCCGGGAAGTTGCTGTCGGCCTATGCTGAGGCAGCCGCTGTTCTCGTTGCTTATACAGGCTTCATCATGAGCAAACGCGGCCAGCGTCGCTCGCATCGCGCTGGTTTCGCTGAACACGATCCGGCATCGCCTGCGGCCACTCCTTCGACGCGTCCATAACGCGATCGACAATCAGACGGCGCGACGCCGCTCCAGCAGGAGCACGTCGCGCCACTCGTCGTTAAGGATTGCCCCGCTGATGGCACACTGCCCAGATGCTTCATCGGAACGATCTGATCGGGCGATGGCGGTTGATCGCTTGGTCGACACGCGCCGACGACGGCACTGTGACCCACCCTTTCGGTGAAAACCCGGTTGGCAGTCTCGTCTACACCCCCGGGGGCTGGATGAGCGCGATGCTCGCGGCGGGGGAACGTTCGCCCATGTCGGGCACCGACCTTCTCGGCGGCAGCGAGTCCGAGCGCGCGCTCGCGTTTTCGACGTTCATCGCTTACGCCGGGATATATGACGTTGACGCCGATGACGTGCTGCATCGCGTGACCACGAGCCTTTTCCCGAACTGGGTTGGCGGTGTGCAGCGGCGGACCGCTGAGCTTGCTGGTGACGAGCTACTGCTACGAACCGCTCCACTCGAAGTTCTGGGCCGCGTGACCGTCAGCGAGCTCCGCTGGGTGCGAGAGGAGCGCTTCCCCTGATGTCGCCCCACGACGCTGGTGCGGCGTCACGTCGTGATCCCACGCGTCAGGAATGCGTCAGCGTTTGCGCCGCTCGAGCAGCAGCACGTCGCGCCACACGCCGTTGAGGCTGCCGATGCGCTCGCGGGTGCCCACGATGCGAAAGCCGCAGTCCTCGTGCAGGCGAACGCTGGCAGCGTTTTCGGGGAAGATGCCCGCCTGCACGGTC
>JAFALX010000263.1 GCA_019234035.1 Candidatus Dormiibacterota bacterium
GACGCCGAGCTCGGCGGCGCGCCGGCTTCGGTGTTTCTGCATCTCTGGGGGCGGGCACCGCTCGACGAGGTCTCCGCGGACGGCGACAGGGCGCTGCTGGGCGAGCTGCGCCGCCGCCTCGCCGCCGCGACGCAATGAGCGCCGACGGTGGCGAGCGCGCCGCGTTCGCCGAGCGAATCCGGCTCCAGCTGAAGTCGCGATACCGCGCCGCGCGCGTCGAGGTCGACGGCGAGCGCTTCGCCCTGCGCGTGACCGGCGACGGCCTGGACGCCACACTCCCGCTGGCGCCGCTGCAGCAGGCGGTGCTGCGCGACCCGGCGCACACGCCTGCGCTCATCGCGCGCTTCGTCACCGGCGTCGAAACACAGCTCACCCCCCGCGCTGTCGGCGCGTTCAGCGTCGACCGGCTCGTGTGGTGCGTGCGGAGCCGGGACTACATGCGCGGCATCGCGCGCGCCTCCGAGCTGCTGGTGCGCGACATGCCCGCGGATCTCGTCGCGTTCGTGGCGGAGACGCTGCCCGCGTCATCGATGCGCGGCGTGCCTCGCGGCGACTGGGTCGCCGCGGGTTTGCAGGATGCGGCGGTCGAGGCGGCGGTCGATCGCAACACCGAGCAGCGCTTCGCGCACCTGGCCGGCCGCATCCGCAACGCCGGCCGGATCCCCGCCGACGGATGGCGCATGGCCGGAGACCACATGTTCCAGGGCAGCGCGCTGCTCGTCCCGGCGGTGCTCGCCGCGCTCGCGGAGCGCGCGGCGGGCGCTGTGCTCCTCGCGGTTCCCGACCGCGGCGTGGTGCTGGCGCTGCCGTCGCGACTCCCATCGGCGTCCGTGTTCGACCGCCGCGTCACGCGGGAATGGCGCGAATCGATGAACCCCTGTTCACACGAGATCCTGGAAACGGACGGCGTCGCGCTGCGTCGCCGCGATCCCGGCAACGGCCGCCGCGCCTGGGTGTTCCCCTGGCTGTCTCAGCCCTGGTCGGACGGTGGCGCGCTCGACGGTTGAGACAGGCGGCGCGGGCGCTCCGGCCGGGTGCCGTCCACGAGCCGGGGCTGCTGCTGAGCTGCCAGCACCCCGAGTGCACCCAGCGCCACGACGCCCACGATGCCCGCGACGGCACCGGCGACGGTGCGCGCGGACGGCCCACCGGGCGCAGGTCCTGGCAGCGCCGGACCCTCGGAGAACCAGACGGTGAGCGCGGATTGCCGCGAGGTGCCACCCTCGTACTTCGCAGTCGTCCGCTCCACGCGGATTGCGGCGGGCGTGAGCGGGTTGCGGCGCTCATCGAGGACGGTGCGGAGGATTTCCGTCGCGCGTGCGGGGGCGGTGCTCATAGCCATCGCCCGACAGGATAGCGTTGTCTCGAAGTGCTGGCTGAGATCGACGACCTGAGCGGACGCATCGAGGCGGCGTGCCTCGGCGCCCTCGCCGGTGAGGCTGCAGCGGGGACCTCGGCGGGGGCCGCCGACCTGCTCGGCGTGGCCGAGTCGGCGGGCGCCTGCGGGTGCTTCGCCGAGGACGACCTGCGCCAGCGCGGACTCGAACGGCCGTCGCGCGGCGGCAATGCGGGACTGCTCCTGCGAGCGCTCCCCTTCGGCCTGCTGGAGCCGTTGCAACGCCCCCGGCTGCGCCGCGACGCGTACCACTGCGTCGCGCTGGCCGGCGCGGACGAAGGTACAGCGCTGGCTGCGGTCGCCGCGGCGCTGGTCATCGCGGATCTGACGAGGTTCGACCTCGACACCACGCTGATCCGGGTGCGGCAGTCGTTGCTGGAGGACGCGCCGATGGCGCTGCTCGACCGCCTCCGCGTGGCGAGCCCCGCGCTCGACGACGCTCCGGACGTCGACGCAGCGGCGGTGCTGCAGGCTGCGGTCACCGCGGTCGCCCGCGCCGACACGATCAGCGCGGCCGTGGCGGCTGCGGCGGGGGGGTCGCCTGCGGCGCAGAGCCTGGCGGGCGCGCTCGTGGGCGCCCACGTCGGCCGCCCCTCGATCGAGGGCATCATCGCCGAGCAGCTGCCCCACGGCGACCGCGCCCTGCACATCGCCCACCGCCTCGCCGAGCAGGCCGCAAAGGAGCAAAAGCAGACTGCGTGAGTCGGCTTTCTGATAGCATCCGGCTCACCATGGAAGGCGCGCGCCGAGGACTGCTGACGCGGCGTCTCTGGCTGGATTTCGGCGGCGGGTGCCGAGGCGATCTCGCCGGCTGTTGATCGTGTGAACTCAGGGGCGTAGCCGCGACGCGGCGCGCGCCCCGTGGCGCGCGTGGGCGCGCCGCCCCCTGGATGGCGCTGACGCGCATCCGGCGAATGTTCTCGAGCAACGAGCCGCGCGCAGCGGCTCTGATCCAAGCGACAAGGAGCCACGCAACTGTCATGAGCGTCCCGACACACACCGGCGGAGCCGCCCCGGAGCGGGCCTTGAGGCTCGTCTAGTCGTGTGCAACGCCTGCGGGTGCAGCCCGCCGGATCAGTGGTCGCGCACCGAGCAGCTGAAGGGCGCGAGCCGCCGGCTTCGCGGCGCCATCACCGAGGAGCTGCAGCAGCCGACGCGGCTGTTCAGCGAGGACGCCATCCAGATCCTCAAGTTCCACGGTGTGTACCAGCAGGACGACCGCGACCGGCGCAAGGAGGCGCGCGCGCTGGGCCTCGACAAGCACCACATGATGATGATCCGCACGCGCGTGCCCGGCGGCGTCGTGTCGCCGAGCTCGTACATCGCGCACGACGACATCGCCGGCGACATCGGCAACGGCACGCTGCGTCTCACCACGCGGCAGGACTTCCAGCTGCACGGCGTGCTGAAGGCGGACCTCAAGGAGGCGATCCAGCGCATCAACGACGGGCTGCTCACCACGCTCGGTGGCTGCGGCGACCAGGAGCGCAACATCATGTGCTGCCCCGCTCCGCTGCAGGATCCGGTCCGCGACGAGGTGCAGGAGCTGCTGCCCCGGCTCGTCGCCGGCCTTACTCCGACGACGCGCGCGTACGTCGAGATCTGGCTCGACGGTGAGCTCGCCGCGTCGTCGCAGGACGAGCCGGCCGACGAGCTGTACGGCGAGCACTACCTGCCGCGCAAGTTCAAGACGGCGCTTGCGATCGAGGGCGACAACTGCGTCGACGTGTATGCCAACGACCTCGGCTTGGTCGCGCGGCGTGGCGAGCACGGTGGTCTTGCCGGCTTCGACGTGCTGGTCGGTGGCGGTCTCGGCCGCACCGCCAACAAGCCGAACACCTGGCCGGCCGTCGCCACGCAGCTCGGCTTCATCGCGCCCGAGGACGCCGTCGATGTCGCGCGCGCGGTGATGACGGTGCAGCGGGACTACGGCAACCGCGCCGACCGCCGCCACGCGCGCATGAAGTACCTGATCGCCGACCGCGGCATCGACTGGTTCCGCGACGAGGTCGAGGCGCGCCTCGGCGCCCAGATGCAGCCACCGCGCACGCTGCGCTGGTCGTCCGCCGCCGACCACCTCGGCTGGCACGACCAGGACGGCGCCGGCTGCTTCTACGGCCTGTTCATCGAGAACGGGCGCATTCGCGACGACGGGACCGAGAACCTGCGCACCGCGGTGCGTCAGATCGTCGAGGAGCTCTCGCCGCGGATCGTGCTGACGCCGCAGCAGAACCTGATCTTCGCCGGGCTGCGGGCAGAGCACCAGGACGTCATCCTGGAGACGCTGCTGCGGCACGGGGTGACACCGACCGAGGCGGTCCCCGGTACGATCCTCAACTCCATGGCGTGTCCCGCGTGGCCCACCTGCGGCCTGGCCGTGGCCGAGTCCGAGCGCGCGATGCCGGCTCTCATCCGTGAGCTCACCGTGCTGCAGGAGTCGGCCGGGCTCGCGACCCAGACCATCAGCTTCCGCATGACCGGCTGTCCCAACGGCTGCGCGCGGCCGTATCTCGGTGACGTCGGCTTCGTCGGCACCACACTGGGCAAGTACGACGTCTTTCTCGGTGGCGACACCGAGGGCACGCGTCTCAACCAGCTGTACGCGCACAACGTGCCGCTGGCGCAGGTTCCCGAGCTGCTGCGCGGACCGCTCGAGGAGTACGCGCGCACACGCACTCCGGGTGAGGGCTTCGGGGACTGGTGCGCGCGCCACGGCGTCGAGGGTCTGTCGGAGCACTACATCAAAGCAGAGGGGATCGCGTGACGCTGAGCATCGAGCACGCACGCGGCGTCTCCGAGCTGGAGGACGCGAGCGCCGAGGAGATCCTCGCCTGGACCTACGCGGCGCACAGCAGAGTGGCGCTCGTGGCGAGCTTCCAGGTCGAGTCGGGCGTGCTCATCGATCTGGCGTGCCGCGTCACCGACCACCCCGATGTGCTCACCATCGACACCGGCCGCCTCCCCGAGGAGACGCACGAGGCCATGGAGATGTTCCGCCGTCGCTATCCGATCGCACTCCACGTGCTGACTCCGGATCCTGACGGCGTGGCGACGATGACGCTCGAGCACGGACCGCTATTGTTCCGCCGGTCCCCGGAGCTGCGGCAGCGCTGCTGCGACGTGCGCAAGGCCCGGCCGCTGGCGCATGCGCTGCGCACCTACGACGCCTGGATCACGGGCGTGCGCCGCGATCAGACGCCGGAGCGCGCGGCCTTTCCCGTGATCGCCGCCGACCCGCATCACGGGGGCATCACCAAGGTGGCGCCGCTCGCCGCCTGGTCGAATGCCGACGTGCAGGAGTACGTCGTCGAGCACAGAGTTCCACGGCACGCGTTGTACGGGCGCGGCTACACATCGATCGGATGCGCTCCATGCACGCGGGCCACAGCTGCGGATGAGGACCCGCGCGCAGGCCGCTGGTGGTGGGAGAACGGCGCTGCGAAGGAATGCGGGTTGCACCACCGGCCCCTTACGGAGGAAGACGAATGAGCCGCGGCTTTGTGCTCTGGCTGACCGGGCTGTC
>JAFALX010000351.1 GCA_019234035.1 Candidatus Dormiibacterota bacterium
CGCGGCACCGTTCTTGCGCACGTAGCGAAACGCAACGCGGTCCTCGCGTTCCAGCTGGTCGAGAGTCGCCGCGTCGGCGACGTAGCGGCCCTCGCCGTGCGAGACCGGGATCTGCAGCACATCGCCACGGCGCGAACCCGCGGTGAAGGCACTGTTCTCTGTCTCGACGCGCAGCCACGCAGGCTCGCAGCGAAACTCGAGCGATGCGTTGCGCGTCAGCGCACCCGGCAAGAGATGCGCTTCGCAGAGGATCTGAAATCCGTTGCAGATGCCCCAGACGAGCCCACCCCGCCGAGCGAACTCACCCACCGACTCCATGAGCGGCGAGAACCGCGCGACCGCCCCGGCGCGGAGGTAGTCGCCGTACGAGAAGCCGCCGGGCAGGATCACGCAGTCGCAGTCCTTGAGGTCCGCATCCTTGTGCCACAGCATCACGGCCTCGTGCCCAGCGAGCTCGACAGCGTGCTTACAATCGCGGTCGGACCAAGTGCCTGGGAACACCGCGATGCCGAATCTCATCGCGGGAGAACCATAGTGCCTGTGCGGATGCGCGCGCAGGAGCGACGCATGTCACCGTGCTCCGCCCTTCGGGCGCTACGCGGCTCACGCGAGCGGGGCTTCGCCATTTTCCCGCTCGCTCTCACCGCTTCGCAGTCGCGTGGTGACATGTGTCGCCCCGCGCGCGCATCCGCATGAACGATGTCCTCACGCGAACGGTCCGGCAAATCGCCTGCGAGTCCAGCTCGTTGTGCGGCGCGATGTCGCAGCGCGTCTCGCAGAGCCTGAGCGCTCTGGCCGGCGCGGGGTCCGGTGCATGCTGACGAGCGACTGCGAAGCGCTGAAAGCGAGGGGGAAAATGGCGCAGCCCCGCTCGCTCTCGGCGCGTAGCGCCCGAAGCGCGGAGCGATGGCTGCATGCACCGGCCCCCGCGCCCAACCACGACGCACTCAAGCTCACGTTGCCGCCTCGGCATTCGCACGCACACCGATGATGCGAGCATCTTCGATGACCGGGTTTCGCAAGAGCTTTTCGCACATCGACGCTACTGCGTCGCGGCACACGGCTTCGGACGCCGCATCGACCTCGATCTCGATGTGCTTGCCGACGCGCACGCCGTGCACGCCGTCGAACCCGAGGCGCCGCAATCCGTCGCGCACGACGAGCCCCTGCGGGTCGTTGACCACGGGCTTCAGCTGCACGACCACCTCGGCGGTCCAGGTCACGTCAGCTCGATCCCGCAGATGCGGCGTGCGGCCTCGCGATAGCGCGCCCCGGTTCCCTGGACCACGTCGTCAGGCAGCGCCGGCCCGGGCGGTGTTTTGTCCCACTTGAGCGTCTCGAGGTAGTCACGCACGAACTGCTTGTCGAAGGAGGTCACCGCCTGCCCCTCGCGCCACTCCGAGATCTCCCAGAAGCGCGACGAGTCGGGCGTGAACACCTCGTCGATGAGCGTCAGCTTCCCGGCGACGAAGCCGAACTCGAACTTGGTGTCGGCGAGATAGATCCCGGCTGCCTCGCACCGCGCCGTGGCGCGGTCGAAGAGCCGCAGCGACACCGACTCGAGCTCCTCGGCGAGCTCGCGTCCGCTGATGGCTGCGAGCTGCTGCCGCGAGATGTTGACGTCGTGGCCGTCGTCCTTCTTCATCGCCGGCGTGAATCGCGGCGCGGGCAGCCGCGAGGACTCGAGCAGGCCGGCCGGCATCGGCTCACCGGCGAGCGTTCCGGACTCGCGGTACTCCTTCCATCCCGAGCCACTGATGAACCCGCGCACGACGCACTCGATGTCGATGCGCGTTGCCCGCTGCACGTGCATGGTGCGGTCGGCCCAGTCCTCGGGCACACCCCCGGGCAGCTCGTCGTCCGCGATCAGGTGGTTCCGCACGATGTCGTCCGTGTGCGCAAACCACCAGCGCGACATCTGCGTGAGCACGCGACCCTTGTCCGGAATCGGCGTCGGCAGCACCACGTCGAACGCGCTGATGCGGTCGGTGGCGACCATGAGCAGCGTGCCGTCCGGAAGCTGAAACGTGTCGCGAACCTTGCCCCGGCGGAAGACCTCCAGCCCTTCGGCCTGCGCGCTCGTCAGTGTGGGCATTGCCAATTCCTCCAGCCAGTGCTCGGTTCGGCCACCATCACGTCCTCCATGAATGCGGCGATGTGTCGAAGGCTGTTCGCCTCACCTTGTTCAGACCGGCGTGCCTCCCGCGATGCCGGCGTCCGCCGCCAGTGCGGAGGGGACACCGTTGCGTTCCACGTCGAGCGGATCGGTGATGCGCAGTCCAAGACGGCGGTACGTCACGTCGATGTGCTCGAGGTACGCGCCGACATCGAAGCAGCGCTCGATGGTCTGCGGGCCCAGCGCCAGCGACACCTCGGTGTCCGCGGCGACCAGGTCGCGGAACCCGCCGTCGCCGTCGCGCGCGCGACGCGCGAGCGACTGCACCGCGCGATACGCGCGCTCGCGCGTCCAACCGGCGTCGACGACCAGCGCCGTGAGCACGCGCTGCGAGAACACGACCCCGCCGTCGCGTTCGAGGTTCGCGACCATGTGCGCCGGCTTGACGTTCAGCCCCTGTACGATCCTCGTCCCCAGCCGGAGGATGTAAGCGGTGAGCGCACACGCGTCGGGAAGGATCACTCGTTCCGCGGACGAGTGCGTGATGTCGCGCTCGTGCCAGAGCGCGACATCCTCCATCGCGGTCGCGGCATAGCCGCGCAGCACGCGAGCAAGCCCGCAGATGCGCTCACAGAGAATCGGGTTGCGCTTGTGTGGCATCGCCGACGAACCCTTCTGCCGCTCGCTGAACGGCTCCTCGGCCTCGTCCACCTCGGTGATCTGCAACAGCCGGATCGTCGTCGCCAGCCGCTCCAGCACCGCGCCGAGCAGCGCCAGCGACGTGAGGAACGCCGCATGACGGTCGCGTGCGAGCACCTGTGTCGAAACCGCGGCGGGCTCGAGCCCGAGGTTGCGACAGACATGTTCCTCGACGTCCGCGGGCACCGATGCGTGCGTGCCGACGGCGCCGCTGATCTTGCCCACCGCGATCTCCGCTGTGGCGGCGCCGAGACGCACGCGGCTGCGCCGCACCTCATCGAGGTGGTTGGCCAGCTTGACGCCGAGCGTCAGCGGCTCGGCGTGAACGCCGTGCGTCCGCCCCATCATCACCGTGAGCCGGTGCCGCTCTGCCTGCTCCTCGAGCGCGTGCTCCAGGCTGCGACAGTCCGCGGTGATCACCTCGGCTGCGTCGCGCAACTGCGTCGCCAGGGCCGTGTCGACGACGTCCGAGGAGGTCAGGCCGAGATGCAGAAACCGTCCCGCGTCACCGACGGTCTCCTGCACGCCCGCGACGAAGGCGGCGAGGTCGTGACCCTGCTCGGCCTCGAGCTCGGCAATGCGCTGCGCGTCGATCCGTGCGCCGCGCAACGCGACGAGCGCGTGTTCGGGGATGCGCCCCAGCTTCGCCCAGGCCTCGCTCGCGAACAGCTCGACGGCCAGCCAGCGCTGCAGCCGCGCCTCGTCGGTGAAGATCGCCGCGATCTCTGGGGGAGCGTAGCGTGGGATCACCTGGAGTCATTTTATCTGGCACGGTGGAGGCACCCGGGACTGACGTGACAGCGCTGCTCGACGGACGGGCCGGCCGGCCGCTCGTCATCGCGCACCGCGGCGCGTCTGCCGACGCCCCGGAGAACTCCCTCGCCGCGTTCGACGCCGCCATCGCCCAGCGCGCCGACCTCGTGGAGCTCGACGTGCGCCGCACCGCGGATGCGCAGCTCGTCGTCCACCACAGCGCGCGCCGCCGCGGCGTCCAGATCGACCGCCTGACACACGACGAGCTCGTCGAGCGGAGCCGCCATCGCCCGCCGCTGCTCGACGAGGTGCTGGCCCTGTGCGCCGGACGGGTCGGCGTCGACGTCGAGATCAAGGAGGCCGGGTACGAGTCCGAGGTCGTCGCAATCGTCGAGCGCCGTCTCGATGCTGCGCAGGCGGTGGTCACCTCCTTTCATGCTGGGGTGATCGAAACGGTCAAGTCGCTGCGGCCGGAGTTGCGCTGCGGCCTGGTGGTCGGGTTGGGACGGATCCGCACGAGCAGGGCCGGGGTCGACCGTGCCGTCGTCGACCCCGCCCGGCTGTGCGGGGCGGATTTCATCGCCATGCACCAGCTCCTCGCCGGGCTGCGCCCCCATTCCCAGCGCGGTCGCGCGCTGGCGACATCGCCCGTCCTGAAGGCGGCCGCCGACGCCGGGCTCCCCGTCGCGGTCTGGACCGTGAACGGCGTCATCCGGCTGCGCCACTTCCTCAACGAGCCGCTGGTCGCCGCGGTGATCACCGACACCCCTGCGACTGCAATCGACGTGCGCCAGAGCCTTTCCACTCCATCGCAGTCGCACGCATGATCTGTGCGCTCGCCTGCGTAACTGCGCACTCGCGCCTTCCGTTCCAGCGGAAGGAAACGGG
>JAFALX010000423.1 GCA_019234035.1 Candidatus Dormiibacterota bacterium
CTTTGTCGACGGAAAGCCCTCGGGCAATCTCACCCCCGAGCACATCGTCGACAACATCACGCTGTACTGGGTGACAGGCACCGGGGCATCGGCAGCGCGCTCCTACTGGGAGGAAGGACAGGAGAACGCTCGCGCGGCCGGTCACGCTCCCACACCGGTCTCGATTCCAGTCGGCTTCACGACGTTCCCGGGGGAGATCTGGCGGACGCCGCGCAGCTGGGTCGAGAAGGCCTACCCCAACGTCATCTACTTCAACGAAGTGGACAAGGGCGGTCACTTCGCCGCGTGGGAGGAGCCGGAGCTCTTCTCGCAGGAGCTGCGCGCCGCCTTCCGCTCGCTGCGCTAATCGCATCACGCCCGCTGTCGGCCGTGGCAGAACTTGTGCTTCCCCCAGCATGCCGTAGTCCGCTTGCGGCACAGCGTGGAAATCGAACGTCATTAGGTGATAAATCGGTGGATGGCCTCGTTTGCCTGGTCCTGAAAGAACGGGTTGGCCAGGTCGGGGAAGATGTCCGCTTGGTTGACCAAGGGACCCTTGAGCGTGTTGGCCGCGCTGGCGTAGAACACTCCGCTCGAGAGGGTCGGGTCGGTGACGCCGTCGACCAGTCGCCTCGCGCCCACGTCGAGCTTGTGGGAGATACCGAGGAGGGGCATGACGTACTTGGCCGCTATTCGTAGCGGTAGGTTGACGTTGTTGGGGGCTTCGGTGCCGGTGGTGTTGCCGGGACTAACTGTGATGAATCGACGGTCGGAGTATTGGCGAGCCAGGTGGGCCATCCACAGGGCCCCGATGTACTTGACCTGCCCGAAGGCTAGGTTGGGGTCAACCTTTCTGCCGGCGAAATAGCTGCCGTCGATGACCGTGGCGAGTTCTTCGGCGGAGGTTGAGACGAAGGATGGCCGTTTCATCAGCAACTTGGGAACTCCCCTCGCTGCTTCACTTCCGGCGAAGACCGCCACCTCGCCAAGCCGACCCTCGGCCAGCAGCCCTTCGAGGAGGACGACGTGACCGAGAACGTTGGTCGCAAACAGGGTGGTGACGCCGTCAGCGGTCAGGTCCATCGGGGCCTTACCACCGATTACACCAGCGTTCATGACCAGCGCGTCGAGCGACCCGTTGATACCCGCCAGGCCGGCGCGGACCGAACCCAGATCGGTGACGTCCATGAGAATGACGTCGAAGATGTGCCGGCCGGTCGCGGATTCGAGCTCGGCCTTTGCCGCCGTTGCGCGATCTTGGTTGCGGCACGCCAAGTAGATCCGCGCCATCTCAGGACGCAAGGCCAGTTGTCGGGCCACGTCCTTGCCGATCCCGGCGTTGGCGCCCGTGATGAGTACCGTCTTTCCTGCGGCTGTGCTCATTGAGCGTCGTCTCCTCGCTCCAAAATGGGTTCTGCAACCCATTCTGACCAGCCCGGTACTGGGTTGTCAAACTCAAAAGCCAGCTAACATTGGCGCATGGTCAACGAGACGAACGACCGGCCGAGGCTCACACCCAAGGGAGCGCGCACCCGGGCACGAATAGTGGAAGAGGCCGCAGCCCTGATCCATGAGCGCGGGGTGGCAGGCACCACCTTGGAAGACGTCAAGGTGGCGGCGGAGGTCAGCGGCTCTCAGATGTACCACTACTTCCCCGACAAGGACGATCTCGTGCAGGCCGTCATCGACTACCAAGCCGACGCCATCGTCGATAACCATCGGCGCGCGCTCAGCAGCGCGAACGGAGTCGAGGCCTGGCGGAACATGGTGATCACCGCAGCGAGACGCACCAAAGCAAGGGGCGGCTGCCCACTTGGCTCCCTCGGTGGTCAGCTAGCCGAGAGTGACTCCGAGGCCCGAGCGCTCATCGCGGCGGGGTTCGAGCAGTGGGCAGCCGCTCTCAGCGATGGACTCAGATCCCTTCATGCTGCCGGGAAACTCCCGTCCGACATCGACCCAGACGACCTCGCCACTACTCTGCTCGCTACGCTCGAAGGAGGCAGCCTGCTCGCCCAGGTACATCGGAGTACCCGTCCGCTCGAAACTGCCGTCGCTACTCTCCTCGCCCTAACGACCGGCAGATGAGCCCAAGCTGGGTTCGTTCACGGCCATCGCCGAGGTCGGCTGATCGGTCTTCGTAGACGCCCTTCCGGTCGGCCGGCTCACTTGCCGTGGCAGAACTTGTACTTCTTCCCTGAGCCGCATGGGCATCGCTGATTGCGGCCCACCTTGCCCGCCGTCCCCGTGGCAGTCGATGCACGACCGCCACCGCCGCCACCACCGCCGCCGCCGACCTGACGTGCCACGCCGGCGCCTGACTCGACGACGTTGCGCACGGTCTGCTGTGACGCCAGCGGCGCGTTGGTCCGACCCGGGACGGACGCGCGTGCCAGCGCGCTGCTCGCGGCGGCGGCGGCGGGGCGCGCCGGTGGCACCTGCTGCCCGTCGCTCGCCGAGCCGGGCTTGTCGGCACGCGGTGATGCCGGCGCCTTCGCTTCCGCCGCGGCCGGCGCAGGCGTTGGCGACGGCGCGGGCTGCGCGCCATTCGCCGCGCCGTCCTGCGGTGGGTTGTCGATGATCTGCACATTGAGCATCGCGCGCACGATCTCGCGCTGGATGTCCTCGGTCAGATCCTGGAACGACTCGAACGCCGCCTGCTTGTACTCGATCAGCGGGTCCTTCTGCCCGTACGCCTGCAGGCCGATGCCCTCCCGCAGATGGTCCATCTGCGTGAGGTAGTTGCGCCAGCGCTGGTCGATGACGGTCAGCATCACCCACTGCTCGGCGGCGCGCAGCCTTTCTGTGCCGTACTGCTGTTCCTTCTCCTCGTACAGCGCGGTGAGCTCGCCGATGATCGTCTCGGCCACCTCGTCCGCGGACGAGCCGAGGCTGTCGACGTTGACGTCGTGCAGCGGCGGCAGCGACGCGGCGAACTCGCGCATGCGATCCCACAGCCCGTCGATGTCCCAGCCGTCACGGTTGCGGCCCTCGACGAAGGTCGGCACCTCCGAGCTCACCACGTGGGCCACCATGCCGAGCAGGTTGTTGCGCGTGTCGGTGCCTTCGAGGATCTTGCGGCGCTCGCCATAGATGATCTCGCGCTGTTTGTTCATGACGTCGTCGTACTCGACGACGTGGCGCCGCGAATCGAAGTTGTGACCCTCGACGCGCGACTGCGCGCCCTCGATCTGCCGCGTGACCATGCGCGACTCGAGCGGCGCGTCGTCGGGAACGTGCAGGCGATCCATGATCCCCTGCATGCGCTCGCCGCCGAACACGCGCATGAGGTCGTCCTCGAACGACAGGAAGAACCGCGTCTCGCCAGGATCACCCTGGCGTCCCGAGCGGCCGCGCAGCTGGTTGTCGATGCGGCGCGAGTCGTGGCGCTCGGTGCCGATGATGTACAGCCCGCCGACGTCGGCGACCCCCTCGCCGAGCACGATGTCGGTGCCGCGGCCCGCCATGTTGGTGGCGATTGTCACGGCCCCCTTCTGTCCCGCGTCGGACACGATCGCCGCCTCGCGCTCGTGCAGCTTGGCGTTGAGCACCGCGTGCTGCACGCCGCGCTTGTCGAGCATCCGCGACAGCCGCTCGCTCTTCTCGATGCTCGTGGTGCCCACGAGGATTGGCTGCCCGAACTCGTGGCGCTCCGCGATCTCCTCGACGACCGCGTTGAACTTCGCCTCCTCCTTCTTGTAGATGAGGTCGGGCTCGTCCTTGCGAATCATCGGCATGTGCGTCGGGATCGGCGTGACCTCGAGGTTGTAGATCTTGTGGAACTCCTCGGCCTCGGTGATCGCCGTGCCGGTCATGCCGGCGAGCTTGTCGTAGATGCGGAAGAAGTTCTGGAAGGTGATGGTCGCCAGGGTCACGTTCTCCTGGTTCACCTTCACGCCTTCCTTGGCCTCGATCGCCTGGTGCAGGCCGTCCGACCAGCGCCGGCCGGGCATCGTTCGACCGGTGAACTCGTCGACGATGATCACCTCGCCGTCGCGCACGATGTAATCGCGGTCGCGCTGGTACAGCGCGTACGCGCGCAGCGCCTGGTTGACCTGATGCGCATCGGCGACATGCTCCATGTCGAAGATGTTGTCGATCCCCATCCACTTTTCCATCTTCTCCGCGCCGTCGTCGGTCAGCGTCGCGGACTTGGTTTTCTCGTCGAACGTGAAGTCGTCCTCGGCCACCAGCTTGGGGATGAGCCGTGCATATGTGTAGTACTTGTCGGTCGGCTCCTCTGCCTGGCCGCTGATGATCAGCGGCGTCCGCGCCTCGTCGACGAGGATCGAGTCGACCTCATCGACGATCGCGTAGTGCAGCCGGCGCTGCACACATCCGTCGAGCGTCCCCGACATGTTGTCGCGAAGATAGTCGAACCCGAGCTCGTTGTTGGTGCCGTACGTGATGTCCGCCGCGTACGCCTCGCGGCGCGTCACGGGCCGCATGTGCTGCAACCGCTTGTCCGAGTGCGACTCGTCGAGGTAGTCGGGGTCGTACACGAAGGAGCCGGTGTTGGGGTCGCCGGCGACCGTGCCCGGCACGATGATGCCGACCGACATGCCGAGTGCGTGATACAGCGGTCCGTTCCAGCCGGCGTCGCGGCGGGCCAGGTAGTCGTTCACCGTCACCAGGTGCGCGCCGCGCCACTCCAGCGCGTTGAGGTACAGCGCCAGCGTCGCGACGAGCGTCTTGCCCTCGCCGGTCTTCATCTCGGCAATGCGTCCCTGGTGCAGCACGATGCCGCCGATGAGCTGCACATCGAAGTGGCGCATGCCGAGCGTGCGCTTCGAGGCCTCGCGAACGACGGCGAACGCCTCGGGGAGGATCTCGTCGAGGCCGCGCGACCGCTCGCGCTCCTTCTCCTTCTCCTCCTTCTTGGCGTACTCGGCCTCGAGCTCCTCCTCGGTCTCGATGGGCGCGGCGACGAGACCGGTCTCACCGTCCTCCGACGACGACTGACCGCGGCTGAGGTCGGGCCCGGTCACCCCGAGTCGCTCGCGGAACTCGCGTGTCTTGTCGCGCAGCTGCTCGTCGGTGAGCTGCGAGATCTCGGCCTCGAGATCGTTGATCTCGTCGACGACCGACTGGTATCGCTTGATGTCGCGCCGGTGCGGATCCCCGCCCGGCAGCTTGTTCCAGAAAGGCATCAGTCTTCCAATTGTCTCAGCACCGCCAGGGGACGGCGGCGCGAGCGCAGCGTTTCATCCCTTGGACGTTTGCGCTAGGGCGTCTCAGTCGCGGCCTGGCGGTCGGATTCTGACATGCCGTCCGCGGCCACGCGGCCCTTGCGACCGGTGACGCGCTCCTTGCGGCGCAGCACCTGACGATCGGCGCGATCGACCGCGAGGTCGATCGCCTCCGGCAGCGTCGGGGCCTGCGCCTGCGCGGCGATGCGCACGTGGTGCAGGTGAGCGACCACCTCGACGCGGCTGAGGCGATGGCTGTGGATGTCGTGGTCGATGATCAGAGACACGTCGTGCAGGTTGGTGTGGCGCGTGAGCCGCTCGACCTTGCTTCGCGCATAGTCGTGCAGATTCGCGGGCAACGGCTGCCTGAGCGTGATGCTGACGCGGCTCGGTCCTACGTCCCCACCGGCTGCACCGCCAGGGCTCATGCCTCGATGATACGTCCGCGGTGCGGCCCCCAAACTCAACGAGGCGGCAACACTCAGGGAACGCGTGCGATCACCAGGGCGTCCACCTGCTGCGCCCCGGCATCGCGAAGCACCGAGGCGGCGGCGCCGAGCGTGGCCCCGGTGGTCAGAACGTCATCGACCAGCCACAGCGCCGCCCCGCGCAGCTCGGGTCCGCGCCAAGCGAACGCCCCGGCCACGTTGGCCTGCCGTGCCTCCTCGCCCCGGCTGGACTGCGGCGCCGTCTCGCGCGTTCGGACCAGCCCGCCGAGCATCGGCCTCCCCACCACGGTCGCAAAGACCGCCGCCACAATCTCGGCCTGGTTGTACCCGCGCTGCCTGCGGCGCCCCGCCCCGAGAGGGACCGCAGCGATCGCGTCGGGCGGTGGTCGATGGGGCAGCTCCAGGCGCCTCGCCGCGAGCTGTGCGATGTGCCTCAGCCCAGCCCGGTTGCCCTGGAACTTGCCGCCGTGCAGGATCTCGCGGACCTCGGCCTCGAACGCGAAGGCGGCGTGCGCTGTCCCCCACCCCAACCCGAGCGGAGACAGACCGCCCTGCTCCCCCACCCGCTCCACACACGCGGCACAGATCGCCGTGCTCGACACGCTGTCGCAGCCGGCGCAGCGCAGCGGCGCGACGGCGTCCAGCAACAGACGGGCGAGCGACGGAACCAGGGCCACCCGCCCTGTATCGCACTGGTCCGCGGACCGTGCGCGGACCAGCGGCGATACGAGTGACGTCGGCGGCTTTAGCTCGGACCCGCGGGGACCTTGACCTCGGCCGCCGCGGCGCGCCTCCGTCGCACCGTCAGCAGCATCACGACCCCCGCGCCTGCGAGGAGCCCGGCCACGCCGACCACGATGCCGACGATGGCGACGTCAGATCCGGTGTACCCACCGGTGCTGGCCCCCTTGAGTCCGGCTGGGATCGTCGACACGTCGTAGGCGATGGGCGCCGCGTAGAGGTCCTGCGTGTTCGATGTGGCGTCACCGTTGCGCGTGTCCGACCAGACCGCAGTGGCCCATCCGTCGCCCGATGTCAACGCCGGGGGCACGACGATGTAGTACTGGTTGTTCCACGTGCCGATCGTGCGGTTGAGCGTGACGTCGTTGAGCCGCAGGTTCTTCGACCATGTCACGCCGCCATCGGTCGACGAGGAGTAGTACACATCCTCACGATTGCCCACGTTGCCCGGGCCGGCCGGCGGGAACGGGTCGTTGCGGTTGTCGTACCAGACCATGTCCATGCGGCCGCTCGGCGTGAGCGACATGATCGGGAACTCCTGGTCGCGACCGGTGTTCTTCGGGTCGTCGTTCACGCGCACCGGTGTGGTCCAGCTCTTCCCGTCGGCTGACGACGAGAAGAAGATGTCGAGGTCGGCACTGGGCGCGCTCGGGTCGTTGTTCCCGTTGTAGTTCCAGTACATGTCGAAGCGGTTGCGAGTCGTGTCGTACGCCAGGAGCGGGGTGTCGGCATCAATGCCGCTCGCGACCTGCGTGTCGGTCCAGGTCTTGCCACCATCGGTCGACGAGCTGAACAGGATCTTGTCCGCCGTGGAGTAGTTGCTGCCCTTCGGCAACGAGCTGGTGGTATGCCACGAGACGTACAGCGTCCCGTTGTGAATCACCGGGTAGGGCGGATCGAAGCCCATCGGCTTGTCGAACATCATGAACGGCTGGGAGAACGACGAGCCCCCGTCGGTCGACGTCGCCATGAAGGGCCGCGTCGGATTCCCCGCACCCGAATGCCGGAACGTGACGATGACGTTCTTGGGATTGGCAGGATCGACGGCCACGTGCGGCTCGAAGTCCACCTCGGGCTTCTTCCCCGCTGCGGGCTGCGGCGGGGTGTCGACGGCGACGACGGTCCAGTTGTGCCCACGGTCGGTCGACCTGGCGACGAGCACGTTGCGCGGCCCGTCGGCCGTCGGATTCTCAGCGGCGTAGGCGAGGAAGAGCGTGCCGTC
>JAFALX010000066.1 GCA_019234035.1 Candidatus Dormiibacterota bacterium
TCGACCTTGACGTCGTCGGGGCCGCTGCCGATGTTGCTGTTGGTGCGCACCTCCATCCCGGTGGCGAGGATCATCTGCAGCTCCCACTGCAGCTGCTTGTGGTCGAAGCGGAAGGGCGGGATCGACGTGCTGAGCAGACCACCCACCTTGGACTCGCGCTCGAACAGCACGACGTCGTAGCCCTGCACGGTGAGGTCGAGCGCTGCGGTGAGGCCGGCGGGGCCGGCGCCGACCACGGCGACGCGCTTGCCCTTGCTCGGCGCCTTCTTGTAGTCGATCCATAGCCCCTGCTGGAACGCGAAGTCGGTGGAGAACCGCTTGATCGAGCGAATCGTCACCGGGTCCTCGTCGGGGTCCCAGCCGCGCTTGCAGTCCGTCTCGCAGGGATGGTTGCAGAGCCGTCCCAGCATGCTCGGGAACGGGTTGGTCTCGTGGATCACCGACCACGAGTCGACGTAGCGGCCCTGGCTCACGTAGTCGATGTACGTCGCGATGTCCTGGCGGATCGGGCAGTTGCGCTGACACGGGGTGATCGGCACGTTGAAGCCGAGGTCGCGATGCCCGCTCAGGATTTTCATCGGAGCCTTGTCGACGACGTTCTTGCCGATGGCCCCAAGGATCTGCGCGCTGCTCACGATGCCGACGGGCTCGGTGTCGCGCGAGAAGAGCCCACCGCTCAGCTCGGTGAGGATGACCGCGTCGGCGCGCGCCTGGCGCAGCACCGCGGCGCCCTTCTCCACCGGTTCGCCGAGATCGGTCTGCGGGACCGGACGCAGGTAGTCGCGAACGTGCGTGGTCTCCAGCCGCGTGTACGCCGGGATGATCGCGTCGAGCGACAGCGTGCCGAAGATGTGGTCGTCGCGAATCACCAGCAGCGGCACCGGGTGTTGCGAACGCAATGGCTGCAGCACGTCGGCGAGCACGTCGTCGGGGTCGCACTCCGCGCCGAGGCGCGAACCGATGACGGCGAGATCAGGCACGTGCTTCCTCCTCGAGTTTCAGTGCGTGGTCCGCCACCTCGCGCGGCGTCACCATGCCGATG
Source organism: Candidatus Dormiibacterota bacterium (assembly GCA_019234035.1). GTDB lineage: Bacteria > Chloroflexota > Dormibacteria > Aeolococcales > Aeolococcaceae > JAFALX01. Next base: position 1,043 of record JAFALX010000066.1, read on the forward strand.
GGCGTCTCGTCGTCGTGCGTGACGATCGCCAGGCGGCGGTCCTGCTGCGACATCAGGGCGATGACCTCGGACAGGCGCTGCCTCTCATCGACCAGCAGCGGCTGGGCGCGGAGCACGTCGCGGGCCTGCACGTCGGTCGACGGCGGGCGCACCGCGAAGTCGCTGCCGCTGACGACGATGTCGCCGGCCACGAGCCGGTCGAGGATGTCCTCCTGCCGCACGAATCCGACGGGCCGGCGGTCCATGAGCACGAGGATCTCGCTCAGCGCGTTGTCCGCCAGCAGCTTCGCCACCGCATCCGCCGGCGTGCTGGGCAGGCAGAAGACCACCTCGTCCCGCATGACATCGGCAACGACGGGATCGACGGCGTCAGGGGCAAGCTGGTCTGGATCGAGCGACGCGATGACCGGCGTTTCGGTCATGACCACCACCCCTGCGAACGTGCAGCACGCAGGCATGCGAGCATCCGCGTTCGAGTATACCGGCGGGCCTGATCGGACCGATCCAGCGAGGAGAGGAGTTAAACGTGCTCCTCGGCGGGGGTGCGTTCCTCGGTCGCCATCTGCTCCTGGAGCCGGCGGAGCACCTCCTGCCAGTCCTGGGCGGGCTCGACGGCTGCGGCTCCGCGAGGTGCCGTCTTCTCGATGCGGCTCTTCGTCCGCGAGATCTCGCGGTCGCGCTTCCGCTCCTCCACTCCGCGCGCGGCACTGGTGGCCTGCTTCGCCTCGGCCTCGAGCGCGCGCAGCGAGTCCACGTCACTCGCGGCACGCAGGGCCCGGCTCAGGCGCGTCGCCGTCTCCGCGGGGATGCGATCACCGCCGTCGCGCAGCGCGTCACTGACCTTGCGGCGCGCAGCTTCCACGGCGCGCTGTGCCCGCGCGGCCTCCGCGTTGGCGCGACGCTGACTGTCGACGACCTGCTGTCCGTCGGTGATGAGCTGCGCGTATTGAAATGCCTGGCTGAACTTGCCGGAGTTGATGCGCGCGACGAACGCGTTGATGCGTCCCAGGTACTCGTCGTGCAGGTCGCCGGTGAGCAGCGCGAGCTGATCGGCGAGGATCGGGCGCGCCTGTGCGTGCGCGCGGCGCACCCAGGAGGGCAGGTGGTGATGCTCCGGTTCCGGCACCGCCGGCGCCGCCGGTGAGTGCGGCAGCCCAACGGGACGGGTTATCGGAGGAAACGACGGCTGCGCATCGTTACGCGCCGGAGCGCGACCCGCCGGTCGCCGCCGCTCGGTCGGGGTCGAGATCATGACGCCATCACCCGCATTGGACGCGACTCATGCTAGCAAGTGGGAACGCTCGGACTCGTCTCAGCGCCGTCTCGCCGCCGTTCGCGACGGGCGACGTGTGGAAGAAGGAGTGGGGGTGGCGGGTCCCTTGGCGAGTTCGGCGTCGAACTCCTGCTTGCGGCGGGCGGCTCGCACCAGGTCCTTGAAGGCGCGTTCGACGCTCTTCGCGACGAGGTCGACGTCCGGGACACCGTGGGCGTCGGTGAGATAGCCGAAGTTGAGCCAGCCCATGTAGCTGAAGATGGCGATGGCGAGCCGTTGCCCCTCGTAGAGGAACGCGACGGGGAACGCCTCGACCAGCCGCGCGCCCCGGAAGTAGAGGGGGAACTGCGGTCCCGGCACGTTGGTGACGATGAGGTTGAACCCGATCTGCCGCACCGATGCACGCGCCACCATGGCGTGCAGCGTCGACGGGGCGAAGCCGGCGAGGTTGAGCAGAAAGTCCGCGCCCACCGCCTGCTTGCGCGCCTTCAAGCGGTCGACGGTCGCGCGCACGTCGCTCAGCCGCGCCTGGGAGTTGGCCTCGGCGATGGGCAGCTTCACGAGCAGCAACGCCAGGCGATTGCCGAGTGCGGTCTTCTCTGTGTCATCGCGGATGCTCACAGGACACAACGCTTGCAGCGCGTGCGCCGGATCATCCGGATCGACATCGTGCGCCATCAGATAGTGGCGCAGGCCACCGCTGACCGCCGCGAGCACCACGTCGTTGATGGTGCCGCCGAACTGGTCTTTGATGAGCTTGAACTCCTGCAGCGGAAAGCGGCTGTACCGGTAGCCCCGCGTCGGTCCGGTGGGCCCGTTGATGATCGACTTCGGCGTGCGAATGGTTCCGGCGACGGCGGCGAGGCCGGTGGCCGTGTCGCGCAGCGCCTTGGCGAGCCGCGTCGGGTTGCCGGCCACCGCACGCGCAGAGTTCAGCAGGCGGCGCGGCCGCAGCAGCCGCTCGCGCATGGACGTGACCAGCAGATCGAGCGAGGTCGGCGGCGTCGACGCCGCCCAGGTCGACTCTATGGCGGAGTCGCCACCGTGAAACTCGGGGTCGGTGTCGAGCAGCACCGTGACGAGCTCGAGGTTGCTGACGCCGTCGACCATCGCGTGATGCGTCTTGAACAGCAGCGCCCAGCGATCGTCCTTGAGTCCCTCGATGACGTACATCTCCCAGAGTGGGCGGCGGCGGTCGAGCTGCCGTGAGAACACGCGCGCGACGAACTGCTGCAGCTCGCGGTCACCACCGGGACGCGGCAGCGCCGCGCGCAGGATGTGGTTGTCGATGTCGAAGTCGGGGTCGTCCACCCACACCGGCGTATCGAGGCTCAGCGGCAGGAACGCAACCTTCTGGCGGTACCGCGGCATGAGGTCGAGGCGCGGCTCGATGGCGCGCACGATCGCGTCATGCAGCTTCTCGCCACTGCCCAACGGGCTCTTCTCGAAGATCGCGACACCGCCGATGTGCATGTGCGTGTATCGCGTCTCGAGGTGGAGAAACGACGCATCGAGCGGCGACATCTTCTGGGCTCCTGCCATCGTCGGAACTGTATCAGTCCTCTTGCTACGCCTTGGCTAACAGGGCCCCGGCTTCTTGGGCTTGAGCCAGAAGAAGGCACAGGGGCAGATGTCATTCAAAACGCACTCCTCGCAGCGAGGCTTGCGCGCGATGCAGACCCGGCGGCCGTGGAGGATGAGGCGAAGGCTCAGCGAGGTCCATTCGGCTGCGGGCACGATCGACGTGACGTCGGTCTCGATCTTCACCGGGTCCGACGAGCTGGTCAGCCCGAGGCGCTGGGTCAGACGGGTCACGTGCGTGTCCACGGCGAAGCCGGGTGTGCCGAAGGCGACGCCGAGCACCACGTTGGCCGTCTTGCGGCCGACCCCGTGGAGCTTCACCAGCTCGTCGAGCGTGTCGGGCACGGTGCCGTCGTGAAGGCGCAGCACGTCCTGTGCCATCTCGCGAATCGACTGCGCCTTCACGTGGAAGAAGCCCGTGGGCTTGACGATCTGCTCGACGTCCTCCTGCGCGGCGCCGGCGAGCGCGGCCGCGTCGGGGTACTTCGCGACCAGCGCCGGCATCACCGAGTTGACCTGCACGTCAGTCGTCTGGGCGCTGAGGATCACCGCGACCAGCAGCTGAAACGGGTCGCTCCACCTCAGCTCGGTGTGCGCGCTCGGGTACTCCTCCTGCAGCCGCTCGACCACGATTCCGGCGCGCTCGCGCGCGCCGCGGGGCAGGCGCCGCTTGCCCGGCTGTGCGCGCTTCGGCGCAGCCACTCGTTTGCCGGCCATCGTTCGCTCAGAGGGTGAGGCCGAGGCGTTCCCAGTCCCCGGCGAGCAGCGCCCCGAGCTCGCGGACGGCCTGCCGCCAGGCTTTCGGTGCGTGGTCCCAGTTGAAGTCGCCGGTGCCGATCGACGCGGCGGCGCGGCGCTCGTCCGAGATCGTCACGAGGCCTCGCGCCCAGCGGATCGACTGCGCAAAGCGCTCGATGTCGAGGCGGCCGCCGCGGTTCGCCCGGTTCACGACAAGAGTGACTGGAACATCCAGCGTGCGCAGCTGCACCGACGCCTCGGCGACCAGGCTGGCGGTCGCCGGCTCCGCGTCCGACACCAGGATCGCCTGGCTCGCCGACGCCAGCGCCACCTGCGCCGCGGGCTCCCAGAGCCCCGTGCCGCAGTCGAGCAGGATCACGCTGACCAGGCTCTGCAGCCGCTGGATGACCCTGCTGTAGCCGGAGTGGTCGAGCCGTGCCATGCGCTCCGGTGCGGTGGGCGCCGGCAGCACGAGCAGGCCGTGCGCGGCGCGCGCGAGGCTGGCGTCGAGCTGGGTCGCGGTCAGCGCGGGATGGTCCAGCACGGCCAGGAGGTCGTCCACGTACACGTTGTGCGACGGCGCCAGCGTGCGACCCAGCGAGCCGTAGTCGGGGTTCGTGTCGATGGCGACGATGCGGTCGTGGCGCAGCTGCGCGAACAGCGTGCCGAGCAGCGTGGTGATGGTCGTCTTGCCCACTCCGCCCTTCGGCGAGACCACGGCGATCGTCGCGCAGTGCGTCAGCCGTGGCTCGACGACGCGGCGCTCGAGGACGTGCATGTAGTCGGTCTGCTGCCACGTGTCCCTCGAACGGGCGACCGGCCCGGCGCTGCGCGCCATGGTCAGCTCGCCGGGGGACGGCCCACTGCGCGCGTCCGGCGCGAGCTCGACGGCACTCTCACGCCGCGTGCGCAGCAGCGCCTTGGCTGCGAGCCCCGCCCGCACCGGCGCGGAGCGCCGCGGCGGCAGCATCGTGCGCGTGCGCTGCCAGGGCGAGCCATCTTCGGCAGGAAGGCTGGCCGTCACCGAGGTGGGCGGCGGCGGTGGTGGCGGTGGCGGCGGCGGCGCATCCCCGACATGAGGCTCGGCAACGAGACGCAGCACGCCGCCACTGAGCACGGCGGCATCGCTCAGGGTGCGGTCGCTGCGCAGCGGCGCGCCGTCGGGCGGCGCCAGCCGCCACGAGGAGCCTTCGGGCGTCACGCCGGCAGCAGCGAGCACGTCGGGCATGAGGCGTCCGACCGGCTCGTCGTCAGCCAGCACCACATCAACGCCGCCCGCCTCGTGAGCGATGTGCAGAAGCACCGATCCCATCGTCGTCGCCGGATTGTGGCACCGGCTTTACGCCGGACGACCTGGGGCGGGCGGATCGCCCGGCGGTTCGGGGTTGATGAAGGCCGCGAAGTTCCTGTCCACCAGGCCACGCGCGAAGTAGATGGGGTCCGGCGGCTCGCCCACCTCCGCCAGCTTGATCAGGGACCGCTGCCATGCGTCGCGGATGCCCGGGTAGACCTCGGGAGGCAGGTCCAGCTGTGTGCGGAACACCTCCATCCAATCCGAGTCGGGAGGGGCATCGAACGTGCGGCGCACCAGATCGCCGACCGCGGTGAAGCGCTCCTCGGACAGCGCACCGATGGTTGCGAGCACGAAGTTCTCGAGCAGGATCAACAGCGGTTTGCCGTCGTAGCGACCGCGGAGCTGGGGGTCGACCGGGCTGCTCATGTGTTGGTGCAGCTTAGGGGTGCGGGTCGCGCGGCGCGGACCGCGTGTCAGTCGCAGCGCGTGGCGGCTGCGCGCCACCGAACGAGGTGAGGCGCCCTCCAGGGCCGCTCACCATCATCGAGCCATCCGAGATGGTCAATGTCCACGCCTCGAACTCCGGGTCAGGGGGCACCATAACCGAGGCGCCGTTTGCGAACAGCAGCGCCAAGCTGCCATCAGGATGGGCGTCCGATGTTTCCAGTGTCGCGCGGCAGAGGGCCAGCGCGGGTCCCAGGCCGGCGGCGTCGTTTTCGGGATCGAGCTGGACTTCCCGCCCGGCCGGCATCCTCAGCGTGAACCGCCCTTCGATTCGCAGTGTCGCTCGGCTCGTTTCGCGCTCAAGCTCGAGCGTGAATGCCAAGTCCACGACGCACCGATTGACGGTGAACCCCTCGATGCCGACGCTCCGCCGATCAGGAACGCGCTCTGTCTCTGTCACTGCGTGAACCGCGCCAGCCATTTGTAATACCCGGGGATCGGACCGCCGTCTAGTGCGTGATGTGAAGCCGCCCTCGATCCGGGCGCTCCCAGCGCGTCCAGCGGCTGTCCCGCGCCCTCGTCGTTGTAGTAACGGAGGTATCCGTCTGGATACCGCGGTGTCGGGTCCATGATGCGAACCATGTTCGCGTTTCCGACCGCGGTGGGCTCCTGGTAGACGATTCCTTGGCCATTGTCGGCGGTTCTGAACGCGAAGCTCTCCGGGACCGGGATGGTGCAGCCGCGAGGCGTCGATACGAAGAGCAATCCGGGACCGTCGTCCGCAGCGGTCGAGAGCGGCGGCGCCGGTGGCTCTGGCTCTATAGGTGCCGCACCAGCTGCAGGGCCTCGTAGCAGCGCTCCGGCCATATGACTGGCGCCGCCCCAGGCGACACCCCCGGCGCTGCCTTCCACTGTGCTTACGACCAGCTCACTCGGGTCGATGAGCGATACGGCATGGTCGCCCGTGCGGCCGAACTGCGGGTTCAAGTGGTCCAAGAGGTCGGCACCGAGCTGCGACACGAGGTCGGTACTGAATCCGAAGGCGGCCCCATTGATCGCCATGGTGCCGATGTCGGCGAGCGCGAACGACGTCCCAATGCCGGACCCAGTGGCAACACCTACCTCGGCCGCGTCAGTCGCCGGATCGGCGCCCAGCTGGACGACGTTCACGATGGTGAGGGCGGCCATGATGCCCATGGAAATCCAGTGCTCGTCCTGCGCGTGCTGCAGGTGGTCCGCGTAGTCGAACAGCTGCCGGGCGAATTGATCGAGTGTGCGATAGGCGCCGTCGAGCACGGTCGCCCGCGCCGGACCGGTGGCATCGCCGTTCCAGGCGGCATGGAAGGCTGCGCCGGCGGCGCCTGTCCACGTCGTGGTCAGCTCGGCAACGGCCTCATTGACGGCTCGTCGATCGGCGTCAAATCTGTCGCGAAGGCTCTCGACCTGGCTGGCGCATTGCCGGATCCGTCCGGGATCCCCAGGAGGTCCGCTGAGGAAGCCGCCGATGTCGGCGACGACGTTGCCGGCATCGTGCGCTAGGCTGCCGTTCCAGGTTTGGCCCATCGTGTTAGTTAGCTACGGCAGCTTTCGCACCACGAGGTGCGGATTCGCCGCCTGCGCGTGATCGACCTGCTGGAACTTCTCCAGTATCCGCGCGATCCCGGTGGCGACCCCGCCGACACCGCCGCTCCCGCCGAGGGCGTCGAGCCCATTGCTCAGACTCGCGACCTGGCTGGCCAGCTGCCCGCACTGGTCGCCGCCGACGTCCTCGCTGCCCAGCACCGATTGCAGCCGGGCCAGCTCCCCGCCCAGCTCGACGATGGACGCAGCGCGACTGCTCACCGTGACCTGGCACTGCTCGAACGCAGCCGCCAGGACCCTCAGGTCCTGCCCGCTCATCACCGCTGCCCTCAGCGGTGCCGGCTACTGCGAGCGGATCGCGGACGCAATGGCCGCATCGTGATCGTCGTATGCGGTGCCGGAGCGCTCGAGCCGTGTCGCGATCGCAAGCAGCGAGTCGTGAACCTGACGCGCGCCTGAGTCCCACTCCGAGAACAGCCCGGAGAAAGCCATTGCGCCCTGTCCCAGCCAGGACTCGAGCAGCGCCTGCACGCGGTTGCGCGTCGTCGCCAGCGTCTGATCGATCTCGGATGCATAGCTGCGAACCTGCCCGGCGTTCGCCTGCAGCTCGCCCTTGCCAACCTTGAGCACGTCGCCACCAGCCATCGCAGTGTCCTCCCAAAGAGCCCGACGCCAGTCCCCCTCGGCGGGAATTGTGGCAGCGGAACACGGACAGAACAGGGACAATGGTGAGGGCCGTTTGGCGCGATCGGTGAGCCGCGCGCACGGCTGAGATCGCGTGACGCATGTTGCCACCTGGTTAATGCCATCTGCGACCGCAACCCGGTCGGCCGGCCATTGTGCGCCCAATGCGCGTGCGCGGCGCGATGCGTGTGCCAGAGTCGGCGCGATGACCACGATCGCGTACCACCGCGGTCCACGACCCGCGCCACCCGAGGTGCCCCGCAACCCGGTGGTCGTCCGCACGCCACCGCCCATCGAGGAGAGCGGCAAGCTCCTGCGTGTTCTGCAGGTGGCCGCACCGATCGCCGGCGCCGGCACCGGGCTGGTGTTCATCCTGGCGTATCGCCAGCAGGGCTCGCTCCTGTTCATCGCGATGGGCGCGGCCATCGGCATCGGCGTTCTTGTCGGGCTGCTCACGGCGGTCGTGCAGAGCCGCATCACCGCCCGCAAGCGCCGCCGTGCGCAGCAGCGATACCTCGAGTACCTGGACGCGGTGCGGCAGCACCTCGACTCGCTGAACGATCTGCAACGCCGGTATGAGGCGGCCGTCTTTCCTGCGCACGACGAGCTGCTGCAGCGCGCTCGCGAGCGCCGCCGGCTGTTCGAGCGGCGGCCCGCCGACGCGGACTTTCTCGACGTGCGCGCCGGGACCGGTGCGCTGCCGTCGCCGGCGCCGGTCGAGCTCCAGGAGGTTGACCCTCTCGGGCCCGACCTCGACCCCACACTGCTCCGCGCCGCGCGGGACCTCGTCGCGCGATACGGCACTCGCGATTCGGGCCCCCGCACCATCGCGCTGCGCGGCGCCGGAACCATCGTCGTGCGCGGCGATCCTGCGGGCGCACGCGGGCTCACTCGCTCGCTTGTGACGCAGGCGGCGGTGCTGCACAGCCCTGACGAGCTGCGCATCGCGGTGATCGGCGATGCGTCCGTGGTCGATGCGGAGTGGGACTGGATCAAGTGGTTGCCGCACGCGCGGCGCGACGAGCGCAGCTACCGCGTGTACTGCGCCACCGAGGCGGCATCGGCAGGGGTCATGCTCCGCGACGTTCAAGCCTGCACGTCCGCGGACGGAACATCGGCGCACGTGCTCCTTGTTGTCGACGGCTGGAGCCCGCGCAGCGAGCTCTCACGGTCCGCCGATCTGGAGGCCGTCATGTCAGCGGCCTCGGCGTCGCCGGTCAGCGTGCTGTGCCTCGTCGAGCGCGACCGCGATGAGCCCGCGGCCATGAAACAGCGCATCGTGCTCGAGCGCGACGGTACCGGCCTAATCGAGGACGCCGGCGGTCGCGCGGAGGGCGCGGCGATGCACGCCGAGACGCTCAGCGCGGACGGCGCCGCGGAGGTCGCGCGCCTGCTGGCGCCGCTGAGCGCGCGCCCCGCCATGGACGAGATGGAATCGCCGGCAACCCCGAGCGTCGCGCACGCTATGGGGCTGCACACCCTCGAGGACCTCGATGTCGGCAGGACCTGGCGGGCGGCGCCGGCGGCGTTGCTGCAGGCGCCGATGGGAACGACGCCGGACGGCCGCACGCTCGTGCTCGATCTGAAGGAGTTCGCCCAGGGCGGCATGGGCCCGCACGGCATGCTGGTCGGCGCGCCCGGCGCCGGTAAGAGCGAGCTGCTCCGCACGCTCGTGTCGGCGCTCGCCGCCGCGCACCCGCCCGACCTCCTCGCCTTCGTGCTGGTCGACTTCAAGGGTGGCGCAGCATTCCAGCCTCTGGCGCGGCTCCCACATGTGGCCGGCATTGTCACAAACCTTGAAGACGACCGCAGCATGGTGGAGCGGTTCCGGCTCGCGCTCGAGGGCGAGGTGACGCGCCGCCAGGCTGTGTTCCGCGCTGCCGGCAACGTGCCGGACATCCGCACATACCAATGGCGCCAGGCGGGCGACCCCACCCTGCAGCCCCTCCCCTATCTCTGGCTCGTCGTCGACGAGTTCGCGGAGCTGCTCGCCACCTTCCCCGACTTCGACACCTTCTTCGAGGGTGTGGCGCGGCTCGGGCGCGGCCTCGGCATTCACGTGCTGCTCGCGACCCAGGGCGTGTCCAGCGGGTTGAGCCGGCTCGACCGCTACCTCTCGTATCGCATCGCGCTGCGCACCAACAGCGTTGCCGAGAGCATGGCGGTCCTCGGCAGCAACGCCGCGGCGCGGTTGCCGCTCGTCCCCGGCCTCGGGTACCTCAAGGTCGGCCAGGCGGAGCCGGAGTCGTTCATGGCCTACCACGTCAGCGAGCCCGTCCCGGACCGCGCGGGCGAACCCGATGGCGGCCCCAAGGTGCGGGTGTTCAAGGCGACGGCACCCGCCAGCACCGAGGCCATGGGGGCGGCGCCCGCCGACCAGCCGGCGAAGCCCCCGCGCACGCAGCTCGATGTCATCGTCGAGCGCGTTCAGGCCTCCGGCGCCGCGCGCGCCCATCCGGTGTGGGTCACGCCGCTGCCGCGGGCGCTGCCGCTTGACAGCGTGCTGAGCGAGGAGGACCGCCCTCTGGTCGTTGCGCTCGGCCTCGCGGATCTCCCGCTCGAGCAGCGGCAGTTCCGCTGGGGGATCGATTTCGCCGGCCAGGACGGGCATGTCGCCATCGTCGGCGCGCCGCGCACCGGCAGGAGCACGGCGCTGCGCACCATCGTGTCCTCGTTCCTGCTGAGTCACGATCCCGAGGACGCGCAGTTCTACATCGTCGACATGGGCGGCGCGTTGCAACCGCTCGCCTCGGCGCCACACGTTGGTGCCGTTGCCGGCAAGAACGAACCCGAGCTGGCGCGGCGCATGCTGCGGTATCTGGCACGCGCGGTCGACGAGCGCGATGCCCGACTGCGCCGGCTCGGCATCGGCAGCATCGCCGAGCTGCGTGCGCAGCGCCGCAACGGGCACAAGGATGATGGCCTCGGCGACCTGTTTCTGGTGATCGACAACTGGGGCGCGGCGACCAAGGCGTTCGACTGGATCGACGACGAGGTGACAGCACTTGCCGGCGTCGGCCTGTCGTACGGCGTGCATGTGGTGCTCAGCGCCGATCGCTGGGGCGACATCCGTCCCGGCCTGCGGGACCGCATCCCGGGTAGGGTGCAGCTGCGCCCCATCGAGGCAGGCGATTCCATCGTCGACGCGCGCACGACACGCGCGCTGACCAACACCCCGGGGCGCGCGCTCGTCCCCGCCGGCTTTCAGCTGCAGCTGGCGCTGCCCCGCGTGGACGGACTGGGTACCAGCGACGATGCCGACCGTGCGTTCCGAGACCTGGTCGGGCGGTGTGCGCGTCCCGGACGTCCCGCGCCTCCGATGAAGCTGCTGCCCGAGGTCGTGCCGCTCGACGCGTTCGACTGGGCGCGCTGGCGTGGCTCCAGCGCGGTGCCGATCGGCATCGACGATTCGGACCTGCAGCCGGTCACCCTCGATCTGTTCTCCCCCGACGTGCAGCATCTGCTCGTCGCCGGCGACTCGCGCTGCGGCAAGACAAGCTTCGTGCGCGCCTACATGGAGGCGCTGGCGCGCGTGAGCACGCCGGAGCAGGTGCAGTTCCACGTCGTCGACGTCCGCCGCGGGCTCCTCGACGCAGTGCCGGAGCAGTTCGTCGCGACGCACGCGATGAGCGCGGCCGACGTGGAGTCACTGGTCACGGAGCTACAGGCGACGCTGCGCACGCGGGTCGCACCCGCCGGAGCGAATCGCCGCGAGCTGGCGGAGCGTGCGCACGTGAGCGGACCCGAGCTCGTGCTCGTCATCGACGACGATGACATCGTGGACTCGTACGCGCTGCGACCGCTGGTCGCGTCCGTGGCGGTGGCGTGGGACATGAAGTTCCACGTCGTGCTGGCTCGGCGTCCCGCGAACGCGGCGTTTGACGGCCTCGCCACGGCGCTCGTCTCCGCCGGAGCCGTGTGCCTCGAGATGAACGAGGCGAATCGCTCACTCGTGCGGTCGCGGCCGGTCACGCTGCCGCCGGGACGTGCGCACCTGCTGGAGCGCAGCGAGCCGCCGTTGCTCGTGCAGCTGATCCATCCTGGAGCTGACGCGGCCGGGCCTGCCGAGACCGAGCCCGATGCGCTGCGACACGCGGGCTAGAGCTAACGCTGCTGCCCGGCGAGCCGCGCCGATCGTACGGTGGAACCAGGGTCCACACAGCTAGACTCGGGCGCCGTGCGATCTCGAATCACCGTCGTCGGCGCCGGCAATGTTGGCGCCACGCTCGCGCAGCGGCTCGCCGAACGTGATTACGCGGATGTCGTGCTGGTCGACATAGTCGAAGGGCTGCCGCAGGGCAAGGCGCTCGACATGCTCGAGAGCGGTCCGGTCGTCGGCTTCGACTCCCTCGTCGCCGGCAGCAACGACTACGCGGCGACCGCAGGATCGGACATCGCGATCATCACGAGCGGCGTACCGCGCAAACCAGGCATGTCGCGCGATGACCTGGTGATGACCAACGCGAAGATCGTGTCGGGTGTGACCCGCGAGCTCGTGAACCACTCCCCTGACTGCATCCTCATCGTCGTCGCCAACCCTGTCGACGCGATGGCGCAGCTGGCACATGCAATCAGCGGGTTCTCACGCGAGCGCGTCATCGGCATGGCCGGCATCCTCGACACCGCGCGCTTCCGCACGTTCATCGCGCAGGAGCTCGACGCGTCCGTTCATGACGTGCAGGCATACGTGCTCGGCGGCCACGGCGACACGATGGTGCCGCTGACACGGTTGACCACCGTCGCCGGCATCCCTGTCGGCGATCTGATACCCAAAGAGCGCCTCGACACCATCGTGCAGCGCGCTCGCGACGGGGGCGCCGAGATCGTGAACCTGCTGAAGACCGGCAGCGCGTACTACGCGCCGAGCGCGGCGACGGCGCAGATGGTCGACGCAATCCTCCACGACACCCGCCAGGTTCTCCCCTGCACCGTGCGCCTGCAGGGCGAGTACGGCGTCGACGGTGTGTTCACCGGCGTTCCGTGCCGCCTCGGCACAGGCGGTCTCCTCGAGGTGATCGATGTCGAGCTCACCGACGACGAACGCGCAGCGCTGCACCGCTCTGCCGACGCGGTGCGCCAGGTCGTCGCCGTGATGGACGCTCGCCGCTCGGAGATCGACCCCGCGCTACAACCAATGCTGTAACAGCACCCGACCGGCGCATTGGCGCGCAGCGCCAGCCTTAAGGCGCGGGAGGGTGCACCCGAAGCGGGGCCCTCTCGGAGGCCTCCCTAGCGGTGCGTCAAGCGGGAGCCGTCGAATCTCCCGAGGCGCGGGCCCAGCGGGGCCCGACGCCGTGGTCTCGCGGAGTGGTGCGTCGTTCCGCCGCAACGTCAATGTTCGGCTACGCGCCGACCGACTGCGACTCGCGCCAGCGCCGCTCGCTCTCGCACAGCGCGACGAACTCGTCGAACTCGAGTGGTGCGGACATCAGGTGCCCCTGCACCCCGTCGCAGTCGAGTGCGGCCAGCAGGCGGCGTTGCTCCTCCGTCTCCACACCCTCGGCGATCACCAGCGCGCCAAGTCCATGCGCCAGCGCCACGACCGACGCGACAATGACGCGGTCGGGGCCGCCGCGTCCCAGCTCCTGCACGAAGATTTTGTCAATCTTGACGATATTCACGCGGAAGTGCTTGGCGTACTGCAGCGAGGAGTAGCCCGTGCCGAAGTCGTCGAGCGCGACGCTGACGCCGAGCCGGCGCAGCACGTCGAGGTTCGCGGCAGACGCGACGAGGTCGTCGGCGATCGCGGTCTCGGTGACCTCGAGGCAGACGGCACTCGGGTCGCACCCGCTCCGGCGCAGCGCGCTCACCACGTCGTCCGGCAGCCACGGATCCGCCAGCTGCGACCCGGAGAGGTTGATGCTGATGCCGAGCTTGCGCTTCACGCCGAGGCGATCCTCGAGCTCCGCGAGTCGCGTGCACGCTGTTTCGAGCACCCAGCGCCCGATGCGGCCGATGAGCCCGCTCTCCTCCGCCGCCACGACAACCTCCGCCGGGTTCACCCAGTGGCCGCCGAGCCTCCGCCAGCGCAGCAGCGCTTCGGCGCCGAGGATCCGGCCGGTGTCCAGCGCGACGATCGGTTGAAAGGCGAGGCTCAGCTCCTTCGCCGCGATTGCCCGTTCGATCTCGGTGCGCAGCGCGCCCATGTCCTGCGTGAGGTCCACGGGCTCCCGCGTCAGCGCCGACGGCGTGGCGGCGATTCGCGGCGCATGAATCTCCGCAGCCGCGAGGCCCTCCGTGTCATCACGTCCGGCCGCACGCAGCGACACGACGTTGGTGTGTGAGACCACCGCACCAGGCCGGCCCAGGAGCGGCAGGGCGATCACGCGAACCGTGCGCAGCTCGGGTCCAGCAGCCAGCTGGAACTCGAGCTCGAACCGAGCCGCAGTCCTCGCCAGAACCGAACGGATCCCCTTCGCCACCGCCGCCAGGTCCGGCGAGCCCTCGCGCGCAAGCTGCTCGCAGCGCCACAGGTAGTTCTCGCCGATGTCGAGACGCCGGTCGCTCAGCTTCAGAGCCGGGCGGTCGTGCCAGGCACGGTTGGCCTGGAAGATGGTGCCGTCGCCGTCGATGGCGATGGCCATCATCTCGAGCGAATCGACCATGTCGCGCACGAGCGACGCGTTCTCGGCAGCGAACGCGTCGGCGGCTTCGCGCTCCAGCGCCGAGCGCCGCCGTTCGTGCGCCGAGTGCGCGGCGCGCAGCAGTTGAGCGGTGGTGCAGCCCTGCGCGCTGATGTGCTCGTGCGCGCCGCGCTGCAACGCCAGCAGCCCGCGATCGTCGTCCTCGCTCTCGGTCACCGCGACGATCGACGCCTGCGAGGCGACGCTCATCACGCGTTCCAGCAAGGTCAGCCCGCTCGCGCGGCGGCCGAGGTGGACCAGCACGCAGGCGCCTGCGATGTCGCGCGGCCGCACCTCCTCGGGCGTGAGCACGTGCGTGAACCGAGTCCTGCCGCCGGAGCCCTCCCGGATCACCGCCTCGATGATCGAGGCGAATGGCGCGGAGCCGCCGACTAGCAGGACGTTGCGCGGGGTGCTGCGCTCATCGGCCTCGGCCAGCCCGGCCGTCGACGGCGCTGGATCCTGTGGTTCCACTGACCTCCTCGTCCGTCGCGTCCGATTCATCGTGCTCGCCGCGGTGGTGCCAGAACGTCCAGACCGCGGGATCGTCGGCGTCGAAATGACGCGCCCGCCCTACGCTGCCGGCGGCGGCAAATGTCCATACCCTGGCGGCCGCTGCCGGCTCGGCCTGTTCGATCAGCGGAACGACGGGCAGGCGGCGCAGCCCTCCCGGCGTGCGCAGGAGCTCGGCGGGCCAGTCACCGGCGATCGCCGCCGGCGACACTCTTTCGGCCCCGTTCGAGAACGAATCGGGGAAGCCCGGCATCGTGCAGCCGTTGCAGGCACCGCCCACGTTCATGCAGCCGCCCATGCCGCCGATCGCGCCGCGGCTTGTGATGTTGCACTGCACCACGGCGCCCCAGCAGCCCAACTCGACGAGGCAGCCCTCCTCACCTGCCGTCCGAGCAAAGACACCCTCTTCGTAGAAGCCCGCGCGTACGCAGCGGCGGTGCACCGTCTCCTCGAACAACCAGGCGGGCCGGCCGAGGTCGTCGAGCTCCGGCGCCGGCCCCACGCCGCGCAGAAACAGCAGCAGCGCCGCGAGCGTCTCGACGATGTTGTCGCCGCCGGGAGCGCAGCCCGGGATCGTGATCAGGGGCAGGCCGATCGCGCTGCGGTACTCGCGCCCGAGCAGGTCGCCCAGCGACCCCGCGCCCACCGGGTTGCCCCGCGCGCCAGGCACGCCGCCCCAAGCGGCGCAGGTCCCCAGCGCAATCGACGCCACGGCGTTCGGCGCCAGGGCTCTGATCCAGTCCATGCTGCGCAGCGGCTGCGCGATGCCGTCGACTGTGTTGCCGTCGGCGTCGGCCGTGTTGCCGGAGCCCATTGCCGACCAGTACCCCTCACCGGCGCGGAGGTCGTCGGTCGCCGACCCCTCGAGCACCACGATGTACGGCGCCTCCAGGTCGCCACGCACGGCCTGGCGGTACGGGTCGAGGAAGCTGCGGCCCGATTCCTGCGCGAAGAACGGGTGATGCAGCACGACGCGTGGCAATCCCGGCAGCGTTCCGCGCAGCAGCCGCTCGATGGACGGGCTCGACGCGCCGGTGAAGGCGATCGTGCATCCGTCGCAGCTCATACCGGCGATCCAGAAGATGTGCACGCTGTCGGACGCGGCGCCCGAGCCCTGCACTGTCTCCTCCCGGCCCGCTGCCTCGTCCCCGGGAGCCTGCATGCCGTGCCTCGCAAAACATTCGCGCTGGTCCAGCCTGGCGGCGTGCTTTACCCTGAAAGCCTGCCGCGCGCGCTCAGGATGCTGCGCCCATGGCGGCGGCCGTGCCAGGCGTGTGCCTCGGCTGTCACCCGCCCGCAACGCGCGGCGCATGCCGCGGCCGCGTGGGGTCACACGGGCCGGCCCGGTGTGCTGATCCTGTGACGTCGAGTCAGCCGGCGGCGCGGTAGCCGGTCAGGTCGATGTCGCCCGACTCCATGCTCTCCAGCAGCACCGGGGTGAACGCCACGAGAGAATCGAGGATCACGTCCGCGCCCGCGATCGCCGCGGGGTCCACGGCCTCGGTGCGCACCGCAACGCAGATCATGCCGGCGCGCTTGGCGGACACCACCCCGAACGGCGAGTCCTCGATGGCGACGCACTCTCGCGGCTCGATGCCGAGCCGCCGCGCGGCGGTGAGATAGACGCCCGGGTCCGGCTTCCCCAGGACCTCGTCGTCCGCGCTGCAGGTGACGTCGACCATCCCCCCGATGCCAAGGCGCTGCACCACCGCGTCGATGATCGGCCGCGACGACGACGACGCGATGCCGACCTGGAGGGACGATTCGTGGGCCATGCGCACCGCCTCGACCGCGCCCGGCAGCGGAACACCCTGCTCGCGCACGTAGTCGGCCATCTCGCGAACGATCTCGTGCTGCACCGCGCGCGGGCGCACGTCCTTCCAGCCGCGGGTGCGGTACCAGTGCTCGACCAGATCCTCGATGCGCAGCCCCCACGTCTCGCGGAGCTGCTCCTCGGTGAGGTTCACACCGACGCGCGCGAAGACCTCGCGCTCGACACGCCGCCACACCGGCTCGGTGTCGATGAGCACGCCGTCCATGTCGAACACGCAGGCGCGAACCCTTCCAGGCATGGCAGCGGACTCTAGCGCGCGGCTGCGCTGCGAGCGCCTACTCGTCCTTGGCCGGCGGCAGCACGATGCCGGGCAGCGGCGGCTCCTCCTCCTTCGCGGGCGTTGCGATGGTGGGCGGCTCGGGCCGAGGTTCCTTGTAGCGGACGCCGAACATCGGACCGATCACGACCATGACGCGCAGGAATGCCTGGCGTGTCTCCGATTCACCCCAGGCAAGCGTGCGCGAGTAGAAGAAGAACCAGACGAACGCGATGACGAGGATCGCGAAGACGGCGCTCAGAACGACGATCGCGACCATCGCTGCATGCGGCGGTTCACTGGATGAGGGTGAACACGTCGATGCTGACGTGGTCGGAGGCGCTGTGGGTTGCAGCCCCGAACGCCTTGAGCGGCTTGAGGTTCGCTGTGTCCGCGTCGAATTGCGACTGATCTGCGGGGGAGAGCGTTGCTCTGATCGCGCTCAGCATCGGCTGGATGTCGATGAACAGCGAGCTGTTGTTGCTGCCGCCCACCTGGCCCATCACCGCAGTGTAGTCGGGGTTCGATGTCAGCGTGCTGCCGGTGTGGTCGGCGTCCAGGGCGGCCTTCACCTGCTCCGCCGACGACCCGACGATGATCCAGCCGTGGTACACGGACCACGAGGGCCGGAGATTTGTTGTCTGTCCAACAAAGGGCAGGGGTAGGGAGGAAATGATGGCGTCGCCGTCGTGCTGCGTGGTGGCCGAGCTGCAGTCGCCACCACAGATCGTCTGCAGGAGGCTGTCGACGAACTTCTGCGCCGAGGCATCCGAGTCCGTGCCGATGACCACGGCGCCGCCGGGAATGGCGCCGGCAGACGCCGGCGTGAGGTCGATGCCCGCGTCGCCGGTGACGTGATTGATGAGGCCGTCAGGGCCCGTGATCCCGAGCTGCGTCAGCACCGAGCTGATGTCGAATCCGAATCCGGAGCCCGCCAGATCGACGGCACCCTGGAGGATCTGCTTCAGGCCGGTCATGGTGCCGGCCGCATACGTCGCCTTCGGCATGAAGGCGAGGCTGCCGTTGACGTCCGCTGCCTGACCCACCAGCGAGCGCTGCTGGCTGCTGAGCTTCGAGGGATCGAAGTCCTCCACCGCGTTGACGCTCACACCGTTGCTGTGCGCCACGAGCGCGGCGGCGAACCCGGTGTAGCCCTGAAGGGAATCGAACGTGTGCTGCGGGAACAGTGATCCGGCGTTTTTCGACAGCGCCTGGGCGATCGCACTCACGTCGACGAATGCGAGGCCGAGGCGATCGCTCGGCACCTGGCCGACGGCGGTCACATAGCCGGCGTTCGCCGGCAGCGCCGCGTGCTTGCCCTGCGACGTGTCGATCACCTCGTGGACGGCGTTGGCGCTGGTGCCGTAGATGAACGTGTGGTTGGTCACCGCGAAGGCTCCGGACATGCCGGCGCCCGTCGCGATCTGCAGGCTGACACCGTCGTACGTCGAGGTGACCCACTGCGCGGACTGACCGGACTTCTGCCGCAGCGTCGTGATCGCGGCCTGCGCCTGCGAGTCGTTGGTGCTCGACACGAGGAACGCGATGTCGGGGGTCGCCGATGAGCTGGACGACGCGAGCGAGCTCAGCGCGCTCGAGGGGATGACCATCGAGATGTCGTTGCCGAGCCACGGACGCACGTCAGTGTGCGTGAGCCCCGAGCCCTGCAGTGCCTGATCGATCCATTCATTGATCGTCGTGTCACGCGACGATCCCGTGAGGGTGGGGAACTTGTCCAGCACCCCGTTGAGCGCGAGCTTCTGCCCGGCCGACGGATCAAGATGCGCGTTGACGTACACGACCGTGTCGCTCGGGGCCATCGCGCTGAGACTGTCGGCACTGCCGGCGAGCAACCGGAAGCCCAAGATCCCGCCGACAGTTCCCGCCACCACCACGATCGCGATGAGTGCGACCGCGATCGCCCGGCGCCTGTGGCGCGGCGCAACGACAGCATCCGCGGCGGCGGGCGGCGGCGGAGGGGGCGGCGGCGACCAGCCGCCGCCTGCGGGCGGCATCACGCTGGTATCGGTCACGCTGCGCTCTCCTCCATCCCGGTGGACGTCCGGCTCTGCCCGGATCTTCCCACTCGCTCCGCGCAGCCGTTCCCGACGGCTGGACGACTCAGCCGGTTTCGTTACCGGGGCGTGACGAGCGTTCG
>JAFALX010000385.1 GCA_019234035.1 Candidatus Dormiibacterota bacterium
GGTCGGCAGGATCATGAACTCCTGGATGTCGATCGGATTGTCGGCGTGGGCGCCGCCGTTGATGATGTTCATCATCGGCACCGGCAGCACGCGGGCCGAGACGCCGCCGACGTACTTGTAGAGCGGCAGCTCGTGCGCCTGCGCCGCCGCTTTGGCCGCCGCCAGCGACACGCCGAGGATCGCGTTGGCGCCCAGGCGCGACTTGTTCGGCGTGCCGTCCAGCGCGCACAGGCGGGAGTCGATCGCTGCCTGATCGAGAGCGTCGGCGCCGCGCAGCGCCGGCCCGATGACCTCGCGGACGTTGGCCACGGCTCGCAGGACGCCCTTGCCCCGGTAGCGGTCGCGATCCTCGTCACGCAGCTCGACTGCCTCGTGAACACCCGTGCTCGCGCCGCTCGGCACCAGCGCCGTGGCGGTGACGCCGCTCTCGAGCCGGACGGTGGCCGCGACCGTCGGGTTGCCGCGGCTGTCCAGCACCTCGCGGGCGCTGACCTCCGCGATGGCAGCGGCCTCCCTACGCTGTTCCGCAGGCATCACACAGTTGATCTCGGCCTCGCCAGGGCGAGCGCGATCTCGGTCCAGGCATGGGCCAGGGTCCGGATCCCTCGCGCGTACATGTCCAGGCTGAACTTCTCGTTGGGCGCATGGATGCGATCGTCGGGCAGGCCGAACCCGGCGAGCACCGCAGGCATGCCGAGCCGGCGGCTGAAGATCTCGACGGGCGGGATCGACCCTCCCTCGCGGAGGAACAGCGGTGCCGTTCCGAACACCCGCGTGACGGCACGCGCCATGGCCTGCACCGCCGGGTGATCGACGGGCGTCACCACCGGGCGGCCGCCGGCGCTCGTGTCCACCTCCACCGATACGCCCGGCGGGGCGGCGTCGGTCACTGCCCGGGCGACCTCGCGGGCGATGCGCCCCGGATCCTGCTCGGCGACGAGCCGGCAGGTGATCTTGGCGGCGGCTGTCGCCGGGATGATCGTCTTCGAGCCAGGACCCGCGTACCCGCCCCAGATGCCGTTGAACTCGAGCGTCGGCCTGGCGCCCAGGCGCTCCAGCGTGCTGAACCCAGCTTCCCCGACCGCGGCCGGGGCGCCCTCGGCCATGGCGAGGAACTCGCCGTCGCCCAGCGGGATCGCGGCAAAGCTGGTCCTCTCCTGGTCGGTGAGCTCGCGCACGTCGTCATAGAAATGAGGAACGGTGACGCGGTTGGTGACCGGGTCGTGCAGCCCGGCGAGGATCTCGGCCAGTGCGGCGATCGGGTTCGCCACAGCGCCGCCGAAGCGGCCCGAGTGCAGGTCGGCGCCGGGCCCCGACACGGTGACCTCGAGGGCGGCGAGCCCGCGCAGCCCGGTCGTGAGCGACGGTCGGTCGCGGCCGACCATCGCCGTGTCCGAGACCACCAGCACGTCCGCACGCAGGCGGTCGAGGTGTTCGGCGACCAGGTCCTCGAAATAGATCGAGCCGGACTCCTCCTCGCCCTCGACGATCAGCTTGAGGTTGAGCGGAAGCTCCCCACGGGCGCGGACCAGCGCCTCCACCGCCTTGAGGTGCATCCACACCTGACCCTTGTCGTCGGCGGCGCCGCGGGCGAACAGGTCGCCACCGCGGATGGCCGGCTCGAACGGGGCGGTGTGCCACTCGTCGAGCGGATCCACGGGCTGGACGTCGTGGTGTCCATAGATCAGTGCCGTCGGCAGCGACGGGTCGACCATCCGCTCGGCATAGACCGACGGGTTTCCCGCGGTTTCGATGATCTCCGCACGCGTGAAGCCCGCCTCGAGCGCGCCCGCGAGGACGTGCTCAGCGCTGCGCCGGACGTCGGCACCGTGTGCGGGGTCGGCCGAGATGCTGGGGATGCGCAGAAACTCGACCAGCTCGCCGGTGAAGCGATCCTGGCCGGCAGCGCAGTACGCGTCGAGATCCGTCGCCGTCACGACGGGCTAGGGTACCGGGCCGGGCGGGGGTGACCCGGCGCGGGGCGCGAGCCTACTCGACCAGCCGGAGCACCTCGTTCTGCGGCGGCGCGTTCAGGGCGTTGTAGGTGACGCCCGGATTCAGGTGGTGGCCGCTCTGCACCAGCCACGCATTCACGATCGCCTGGCCGGTGATCTCGACCGCGTTCTTATTGGCCGCTTGGAAGGTCCCCGTCGGAAGCCAGACCGTGCCGCTCACGCTGTACACGCCCGACGTGGAGCCGCCGCCGTGGCCGCCCATGGTGATGGTGGGGTTGCCGACATTGTCGGAGAGCACCGCGTACTTGCCGTCGCCGGGGTTTCCGGTTCCTGCGTTGTACGCAGTCTGGCTGATCACGACCCCCGACGACGGGTTGGCGCAGATGATGGCGCCCCCCTTCAGGTAGAAGGTCACGCCCGCCGTGAGGTCGGCGCCGTCGTTCAGGGTCACGTCGCACGACTGGCCGGCGGCGTGGTCGATCTCGTAGATGCCGGCCGCCATCGCATTGCTCGCCGTGATGGCGGTGCCGCCGGGACAGTTGTACTCACCCGGTTGATAGATGCCACCGACGGTGCCTCCTCCGCAGCCGTACTGCTGCCCGCCTCCGTACACCGGCAGATTGGGAAGGCCGGCGACTGCCGGCGGCGTGATCGCGGGGTTGGATTCGCAGGCGCCGTCTTGGCTATCGAAGTACAGGCTGTACGCACCGGCGTTGCCCGGGTACCCGGCGCTGCAGCCGTTGGCGCCCGGGTTGGCGCTCATCGCCACTGTGCCGCCCGACGACGGACACGTCTGGCCGTCCGAGATTTGCCCGCCGTTGGACAGCTGTCCAGTCGAACCGCCGCTGTTCACGTAGTTCGTGTAGGCGGACCCGTCGTCCACCTGCGGATAGCCGAGGAATATGTAGCCCGGGTTGCCGGACGGATCCGGCGCAGCGCAGATTCCCGCGTGCCCGTGGGACTGCGGCTGGAGGTAGCGAGCGGCGTAGATGTTGCCGAAGATGGTCTCGCCGTCGTTGCCCGACTGGATGATCGTCCGCGAGAACAGCGCGAAGGGGAAGGGCTGCCCTGCGGCGAAGTGGTACGCAACCGACTGTGACGCATCGACGTCGGGCTGGCCGACGAACACGTCGAAGAACCCTGAGGTCTGCTGTTTCATGCGCACCTCGACCATGTGCGAGTTGCCGTTGTACGAGCTCACGGCGGCAGTCGTCGGTGGTGCGTTGACAGTCACAATGAAGGGCTGACCGCCCGTGGGTGTTTCGGTGTCCGTGCACGTCGTGCCTGTCGTCGGCATCGGAGTTCCCTGCGTCGCGCACACTGTCACGCTGCACTGCAGGATGGCGCCGCAATTCGCCACGTTCTGCACCAGGTGCGTCAACCAGTTGGGCCCGCCCGCACCAGTGGTCCAGCCGTAGGTGTTGTGCACGAGCTGCAGCGCGGTCTCGGTGGCGATCGCGGTGTCCGCTGCGGTTGGCGATACGGGCAGATATCTGGCGCCGGCCAGTGCTGCCGCGTCGGTCGTCGTCTGGGCCGAGCGGCGGTAGTGGGTCGACACGCTGAGGTCGGTCGCAATCGCCGTCGCCGCGAGCAGCACCACGGCGAAGAGGGCGAATATCACGAGCATCTGCCCCTGCTGCCGTTGCCGGGCCGGCCGGTGCGGGATCACGTGCGCTGCCATCGTCACCCGCCCTGGGTCAGCGTGCACGGCTGGATTGCCATGGTGACGTTGGACGTCACCATGCGGATGCCGTTGCTGCCGAAGAGGTTGCCGATGAACGGTATGAAGATGGGCGTTGGATATGTGACAGTCACTGAGATGTAGTCCGCGTCCTCGTTGCTGAACTTCTCGTTCGCACACGTCAGGCCCGAGGTGGTGCCGGTCGCGGTCGAGGTGGTTGCTGTGCCGGAGCTCGAGGTGGTGGCGGTGGTTGTGGTCGTCGTGCACGTCGGTTCGGCGGACACCGAGAAGTTCTCGGTGTAGCTCGATCCCCCGCTCACGGCGAAGGGTCCGACAGAGCCCTGGTCGCCGCCGCATCCCGTCGGCCCGACCTGTGCGCTGATCGTCTGCTGTGTGGTCGCGGAGTCGGCCACCACGCACAGCGTGTACGTGGAGGTCACGCCGCTCTTCGTGTCACCGGTCGTGTCGGTCAGGGTCCAGGTGTCCCCGGAGGGGACCCCGCTTATGGTGCCGGTGACCTGCGCGGCTGGGTCGGTGACTGTGATGTTCTCTGTGTACGTGTTCTTCTTCACCACGGTGATGGGGCCGACCGACCCCGTGTAGCCGTTACAGACGCCGGACACGGTCGCCGTGAAGACCTGGCTTCCGGGTGTCGCACACAGCTGGTACGTGCTCCCGTTGCTCGTCGTGGAGTCTTGACCGTCGCTGATGCTTGCGTTGCTGCCGCTGGGCAGCCCCGTGATCGTTCCGGTCACGGTCGCCTGGCTCCCGTTGCACGAGCTGTTGCCCGTTTGCGGCAGCCCCCCGGGGGCGGCCATCAACCGGGCCACCGGCCCGTGTCGCAGCGCGGTGAGGTTGGTGGGGCCGAGAAGCTTGATGGTGCCGCAGCCTTGATTCGGCCCGCAGGGGTTGCTGGTGAGCAGGCTCTGCTTCAGGTAGCCGCTCGAGTTGGCAACCGCGAGACAGATCGGGTTGTTGGTGGCGTACACGAACTCTGCGGCGGTGCACTGATGAGTCGACGGCGCTGTGCCTGACGCGTCCCACGCCTCCAGTGAGGTGTTCGGCGCCTCGACACCGGCCCGCG
>JAFALX010000010.1 GCA_019234035.1 Candidatus Dormiibacterota bacterium
GGTCAACGCGCGCGTCGCGAACAGCACCGTGGCGACGGCGCCACCGACCACCCACAGTGGCTCCTCGCCGGCGGGCAACCTGCTCCCGATGGCGAACGCGATCGGCAACGAGAGCAACGTCGCCGCGCCGTAGAACCAGTGAATCCCCTGCGCTGGATGGTGCCCGGTGACGAAGACCACGATGCCGATCAGCGCCTGCACGCCGACGGCCGCGACGGTCAGCCGCAGGTACACGCGGATCGCCGGCATCAGCGACGGACGGAGCAGCGCAAGCACCGCACCGAGAGCGCCTGCGACCGCCACGACGGTGACGATGAACCCGAACTTGTCGTGGATCTGCATGGCCGCGATGGTAGCGGGCGATGCCGGCCAGTCCTCAGGTGGAGCACTACCGCAGCACCACGGCGAAACCGCTCCTCGGCAGGACGGCGTACGCACGCGTGATGCCGAAGGCGTCGCCGTCGCGCTCGGGCACGAGCACGCCGATGTGGCGGCGCGGATCGGGCGCGTCGCCGAGTGCCTCACCGTCGCCGAGCGCGCCCCAGCGCGCGTCGCATGCTGCCGCGACGGTGTCGACGAGCTCCCAGACGGCGTCCTCAGCCTCGACGCGCTCGGTGAGCTCGTCCCAGGGGGGCAGCTCGATGCTCACCTCGGCGAGGCGGTCGATGTGCCGTGCTTCGAGATGCAGGTCGCAGCCGTGCCACCGCAGGTCCTGGCGGTGAATGATCGGCACACCGCGCCCCGGTCCCACCGCGTGCGGCCGGTCGGCGCGCGACGCACCCATCGTCAGCACGTCGGCGACCACGCGGCTCAACGGCCACGGATCGCTGTCGAGGGCCGGCGGCAGCGCGAAGCGCACGGAGGTGACATCTGCGGTGCCGATGTGCACGCGCCAGGTCGGGTCCTGCTTCACGGCGACGCCGGTTGCGGCTGCGGCGGCGTGCACGGTGCTGCGTGCCAGCCCGATGCCGGCGGCACGCCGCCCTTGAACGGCACCCGCACCGCAAAGGTCTGGTACATGCCCCAGACGATGGAATCCGTTGCGCTGACCGGCGGGTACAGCAGCACCATGACCGCGTTGTGCCCCGGGTCGATGTGCGCGCCGCACTGCACATCGCTGGGCTGCGTGCGCAGGATCGCCAGCGGGTACGTCGGGTGATAGAAGTGGCGGAGGCTCCCGCTCGACGTGCCCTGCGGCGCGAAGTCAACCGCGATCTGCGCGCTGTTCAGCTGCGGATCCGAGCCGGCTGCGCCGCGGTTCGTGATCTCGACGCCGACGTACGTGAAGTCACCGAAGCGCCGCAGCCCGCGCCATGACGACGTGGCCGCCCCGAGCTGATGCATCACCGGGTCTGCGCTCGCTCGCACGACCATGAGCACCTTGATCGGATCGGCGTTCTGGTAGATCCCGCCGTCCGGGCTCGTGAAGAGCGTCGTGCCGGCGAGCGCCGCCGTTCCGGTTGGAAACGTGAGCACTGCCGGCGTGCCGCTGCTCCCCGCACAGCCGCTGCTGAGGGCAACCGTCGCGAGCAGTCCGAGCGCGGCTCGGCGCGAGATCACCGTCTGCGCAGCACCAGCGGCGCGGCCAGCGCGACGAGCAGCAGGCCTGCTGCGGCGGAGAGGCACGCGGCCGCCACGACGGCGCTCTCGGCGAACGAGGGCGAGCCGCCGAGCGCAGCGATGAAGGCGGCGTGTGCGTAGGCGAAGGGATCGACGGCGGCCGCGGTCGCACGCCAGCCGGTCGCCGGCACACCGGTGAAGAGCCCGCCGAGGAAGAGAAGCGGCGACAGCAGCACGACGGTGTCGAGCAGCACCTCCCCCGGTCCGCCGCCGAGCGCGGAGATGGCGAACCCCAGGCTGTTGGCAACGACGAGCACGGCTCCCACCGCGAGCAGCAGCGTGATGCCGGTCGCCGGTGTCGTCGGCGCCAGGATCACCACGACCAGCAGCGCGGGCAGCAGCTGGACGAAGTCGACCGCGGCACTCGAGCCGACCCAGGCGCTGATCACCCGCCACGGTGCAGTCGGCGTCAGCGTGAGGCGCGTGAGCAGCCCCGAGTCGCGAGCGCGCGCCGCCGTCATACCGGCGCCCACCGCGCCGACCATCGCGGTCAGCA
>JAFALX010000007.1 GCA_019234035.1 Candidatus Dormiibacterota bacterium
GCGTGGCCCGCTCCATCCGCGAGTTCCTGGGCGAGGACATGGAGGCAGCGAGCGGCACCCGCATCTATCAAACGGTGATCGAGCGGACCGACGACCACCGCCAGTCCGAGACGTTCGTGCGCACCGAGCCCGGCATCCTCGAGGCCAGCAAGCGCTACGACATGACCGAGGTGGAGCAGTCCTGGGGCGACCGCGAGGCGATCGTGCAGGCGATCCGCTGCTTCCAGTGCGACTCGGTGCACCACTACGACCAGTCGGTCTGCGTGCTCTGCGGCGCATGCGACGACGTGTGTCCCGAGAAGGCGATCGACGTGGTCGTGTTCGGCGAGGACCGCGAGCGCTCGTCCGGCGGCGAGAACCTCGTGTGCAAGACCTCCGGCGGCGACCCGATCAGCGGCGGCTACGAGGGCGAGATCTTCATCAACTACGACCGCTGCACCAACTGCAGGATCTGCGAGGACCACTGCCCGGTGAACTGCATCACGTTCGAGCGGGTGCGGTTTGTCGATGACACGATGAAGGTCGTTGTGAAGCCGGAGCTGCTCAGGGAGTTGCCGCTCGTCGCTGCCGGCTGACGAGCACGGTGGTCTTCGCCGGGGGCAATGCGCCGCGTCGCCTCCGACCGATTCGCGAGCTGATGGGACCGACGCCGCTCCGTACCGGGTGATGACCGCCGACGACGAGCGCCACATGCATCACGCGCTGCGCCTGGCGCGCGCGGCGGGGCACCGCGGAGAGGTGCCGGTTGGAGCGGTGGCCGTATATGGCGGTGAGGTGATCGCCGCCGCGGGCAACGCCATGGAGCTGCGCCGCGATGCGACACGGCACGCAGAGATGATCGTCCTGCGTCGCGCAGTGCGCCACCTCTCGGGATGGCGGCTGACCGGCGTCACGCTGTACTGCACGCTGGAACCGTGCCCCATGTGCGCCGGCGCGATGGTGCAGGCGCGCATCGACCGCCTGGTGTACGGTGCGCGCGATCCCAAGAAGGGCGCGGATGGCAGCGTGTACGACGTGCTGCGCAACCCGCGCAACAATCACAGCATCGACGTGGTCGAGGGAGTCCGCGCGGCGGACTGCGGCCTGCTCCTGACCTCATTCTTCCGCGAGCTGCGCAGGTAAAGAAAGGGCGTCAGTCGGCGACAGCGAGCATCACGTCCGACGCCTTCACAACGACCGTCACCTCGCTGCCTTCAACGAGTCCCAGCTCGTCGACAGCAGCGACCGTGATCGCGGCGGTCATCGTCATCCCGGCGACGTCCACGTTGACGTTGGCCGTTGCCTCACCGCGCGTGATGCTCACAACGCGGCCGGGCAGCTTGTTTCGCGCGCTCAGCTTCATGACGGGTACTCCTCATGCGAGTGAATGCGCCCACCGTACCAGCCGGGGCCGCTCCTGAACCCACGGCTCGCCTCGAACGCGCCGCACTGCGGTGCCCGCCGATGTCAGTGGATCAAACCGCAGTGGATTGGCGAAGTCGACGTCAAGGCTGACCAGAAGTCGCCCCTCACTGGCGCAAACATCGAAGACTTGTGATCTGTCGCGCTGGTCAGCTTCCGCTGGTGGACTGTAGCGACACCGTGCCCAGCCGCCTCGAAGGCCTCAGCGGCCCGACGTCCCAGGTTCTCGTCGAGCTTGACCCTCACGCAACGTCGACGAACGGTCCTGAGGTGAGGCGCGCTCCGTAGGCGATGCAGGCGCGAACGTCAGCTTCCTCGAGGCCGGGGTATTCGCTGAGGATCTCGCTCACGGTCATACCGTCGGCGAGTCGTCCCAGGATCAGCGATACCCAGATCCGATGGCCCCTGATCGTCGCCTTGCCGCCAGCCATGTCGGGGTTGACGACGATGCGGTCGAGCAGTGCGGCGTCAGACATGCCTCCCATCGTAGAGCAGCCCTACAGAGTTCACTCGGACGGACGGGACCGGCGCCGGCGCGGTGGCGGTGAGGGCAGCGGCGTGGCCTTGGGGTGAGCGCCGCCGGCCAGGCGACCATCCACCAATCTCCCCCCTGCGGCCGGTGCAGCGGCCGTCACTGGACCCTCCCAATGCCGTGGGACGTCGTGGTACGCTGTGGCACATATGGCGAAAGATCACCTAACGATGCGGGTTGCCCCAGAGACGCTGCGGGGGATCGAGCGGGAGGCAAACAGGACCGGTCGCCCACTGACGACACTGGCCGGCGACCTCCTCGAGGAGGGGTTGGCGATGCGGCTGTACCCCGGGATCGCTTATCGGGAAGGTGCCGCCGGCCGGAGACCCGCACTCATCGGCCACCGAATCGACGTGCACCAGGTCGTCGAGACCGTGCGGGAAGAAGGAGGCGGTCTCGAGCGCGCGGCCAGTTACTTTCGCGTCCCCGTCGGCCTTGTTCGGTCAGCAATGGAGTACTACGCCGACCACAAGGATGCGGTCGATCAATGGATCGCGCGAGAGCGCGAGTATGCTTCCGATGCAGAGGAGCGGTGGAGACGCGGCCGTGATCCTGAACCAAGGTGAGGCTGCTCATCGATGAGATGCACAGCCCAGCGATTGCGGAGCAACTCCGCGCTCGCGGCCACGACGCCGTAGCCGTACAGGATGTCAGCGGCCTTGCCGGACTCTCGGACAGCGCGCTCCTGACGTGGTCGCACGACCGTGAGCGCGCCATTGTCACTGAGAACGTTGTCGACTTCCTTCAACTCCATGCAGACTGTCTTCGCTCCGGCGAGCGTCACTCAGGGATCATCCTTGCATCCAACGCGGCGTATCCGCGAGCCAAAGCCTCCACCTTGGGAGCGCTCGTCAACGCACTCGACCGGCTACTTATGCAGGTTGACCGATTGGAAACCGACGTCCGATGGCTCGCATGACGTGGATGCCAACCTGGCTTCAGAGTGAGCGTCGGCTTGAGGCCGCTGTTCGCAAGTGTTCAGCACCGCCCAAGTTACATTGCTGTGGGCCAGGCGAGGACGCTCTCACTTGATCCGTCCGGATCCCGAGGCACTCTTGCTTGATCGGCTATGCCGCTGACGCCTTCCGTCGCCGTCCGAGCCGGTACTGGACTCTGAACAGACGCTCGCCGATCGTCGCGCGCAGCGACAGCCTGCTCAAGGCCAGGTACGCGAGGGCCGCGACACCGATCGCGACGAGCAGGTCGTACACGCCGTCCGGCACCAGCGGAAGTCCCAGCTTCACGGAGTCGATCAGTTCCACGAAGCGCGCGATTCGTCCCAGCCCCGACACGATGACGACGACCAGCCCGATATCCAGGGACGCCGCCAACGTGATGCGCACTGGAACGGGCACTCGTCGCATCGCCGGCGAGATCGGCAGCGCAACGTGCACGCGCTGCGAAGCGATCAAGTACGAGGCGACCGCCAGCAGCAGCAGCAGAGCGCCGGACAGCAGGAAGGTGAATGCGACACCGAGAAAGTGCTCGGCAGGAACACCGATGAGCCAGCCGAGGGTCGTCAGCCCGCCGAGCCAGATCGCGACGGCGATCGCGTTGCTCACCAGGAACAGCCGGCGATCGACCTTCGCGGCGCCGGCGGCCAGCGTGGCCTGAGTCCGCACCGCCGGTATGAGACGCGCGAGGATGATCGCCACCGCGCCCGCATCCTGGATCCGCATGACGGCGCGCCGGTACGTGGCCGTCGCATGCACGCGAGCGGCGAGCCGCTCCATCGCCGGTGCGCCGACCTGCCGCGCCCACGTGTACCCGACGAAGGATCCTGCGTACATCGTTATCGCTGCTAACGGCACGAACTCCGCAGGGCTGAGCGCCCCGGTGGCGATGAGCACGCCGGCGAAGATGAGCAAGAGCTCGTTGGGGGCGAAGGGGAGAGGCACGCCGATCTCGTCGGCGAAGAGCAGCGAGCAGATCAGCAGCGTGGCGACCGTCCCGTGGACGCCCGCCAGCAGCCCTACGGCGTGATCTCCGCCGCTGCCGGGACCACTGCGCCGCTCGTCAACACGAGGCCGTCCTCGCACTCGGCCTCGACCTGGCCGCCGCGGAACTGCTCGTTGTAGAGCTGCGCGTACAGGCCGCCTCGCTGCAGCAGCTCGCTGTGGGTCCCCTGCTCCACGAGCACGCCGCGGTCGATGACGAAGATGACATCCGCGGCGAGGATCGTCGAGAGCCGGTGCGCGATCGCGATGGTGGTTCGGCCCGCCATCAGCGGCGTCAGCGCCGCCTGCACGAGACGCTCACTGGTGGTGTCGAGTGCGGACGTCGCCTCGTCGAGGATGAGCACGCGCGGCGACTTCAACACGACGCGCGCGATCGCGAGTCGCTGCTTCTCGCCGCCCGACATGCGGTAGCCGCGCTCGCCGACGACGGTGTCGTAGCCCTGGTCGAGCTCCATGATCCGGTCGTGGATGAACGCAGCCTTCGCCGCATCCTCCATCTCCTCCTGCGTCGCATCGGGCTTCGCATACAGCAGGTTGCGCCGCACCGACGCATGGAACAGGTAGGTCTCCTGCGTGACCATGCTGATGATGTCGGCGAGCGAATCGACCTTGATGTCTCGTATGTCCCGGCCATCGAGGAGCACCCCGCCGCGGGTGACGTCGTACAGGCGCGGGATCAGGTACGAGATGGTGGTCTTGCCCGCGCCGCTCGGGCCGACGATGGCGGCGAGCTGTCCTGGACGAACCTCGAGCGACACGTCGTTGAGGGCCCACGCGCGGGGCGCCTCCTCCCTACTCAGTTCCGCACGAGCGCTCGTCGAATCTCCGTTCAAAGGAACTGATCCATCAGTGTCGAGCGGCCCCGACGCGTTGCGGTCGTACCGGAACCACACATGGTCCAGCCGCACATCGCCCTGCACGGAGCCGGGATCGACCGTCACCGCATCATCGCGGTCGGTGATGTCGTGCGGCATGTGCAGGTACTCGAAGATGCGCTCGAACAACGCCATCGACGCCTGGATCTCGATCGATGTCGAGAGCAGGCTGCCGATGGGGAAGAAGAGGCGGCTCTGCAGCGTGGTGAAGGCGACGATCGTTCCCGGCGAGATGCCAGCGGTCGGATCATGTGCCAGCACGAGGCCCGCTATGAGGTAGATGAACGCCGGCGCCGCGCTGAAGAAGGCTCCGATGACTCCGAACAGCGTGCGCCCGGCCATCGCCTGCTGGATGGCCAGGTCGGCGAGACGGTGGTTCTCGGAATGGAACCGGGCGCGATCGTCGCGGCGCCTGCCGAAGACCTTGCTCAGCAGCATGCCGTTGACCGACAGCGTCTCCTCGGTGATTGCGGACATCTCGGCCTTCGACTTCTGTGCCTGCATGGTCACGTCGCGCCGCAGCTTGCCGGCGCGATACGTGTACAGCACGAAGACCGGCGTGATCGCCAGCGACAGCGCGGTCAGCTGCCAGGAGAGAATGAGCATCGCGACGAGCGTGCTGACCAGGGTGACGACGTTGGAGAGCAGGCCCGTCGCGGTGTCGCTCACCACGTTCTGGATGCCGCCGACGTCGTTGGTCAGGCGTGACTGAATCTCGCCGGTGCGCGTGCCCGTGAAGAAGCGCAGCGACATGCCCTGCAGATGCGTGTACAGGCGGTTGCGCAGGTCCTCCATCACGCGCTGCCCCACCCGGTTGGTGAGATACGTCTGCACGACGCCGAGCGCGCCGGTGACGATCGGTATCGCGACCATGAGCCCGACGATCAGGTAGAGCAGCGGGAGGTTGACGTGATGCGACGGGGGGAATAGCGCCTTGTCGAACCCGACCTTGATGAGCAGTGGATTGATGACGCCGGCCGCAGCCGTGACGAGCACGAGCCCGCCCACGAATCCGACCAGCCATCGGTGCGGGGTGAACAGGCGCGCCGTCTCGCGGATGAGACGGTCGCGAGGAATAGCCCCCGTCGGCTTGTCGTTCGCCCGGGCCGTCCTCAACCAGGAACCGCCGTGGCCATGCCCGAAATCTCTCACCGGCGTGTCCGGCCGCTGTCACCCATGTGCACCCGACTGTACCAACGCGGTTGCGACGCTAATCCCAATGTCACAATCGTCAGATTCTCGCCAGTTGGTGTGTTTCGTTGGTGACAACAGTGGTATACTGTTTTCCACAGCTTTTCAGCTTGGGGTGGAAAACCCGCGCCGTTCGTGCATGACGCGCTTGAGCGCGTACCGTGTTTGGACGCTGGCATCATTGCTTCGGGAGCACCCCCCGGGGACGAACTGACCGATCCGGTCGATCTGACACGGGCGGCCGTGGTGGCAGTAGCCTAGGGGAGGATTCAACGATGGAAGACGACGTCAAGGTGCTCCTGATCGAGGACGACGAGGCGGCCAGTGAGATGTACCGGCTGCGCCTCGCCGCTGACGGCTACTCGGTCGTCATCGCACGCGATGGCGAGGAGGGCTTGGTCATGGCCGAAAAGGAGCAGCCCGACCTGATCTATCTCGATCTGCGGCTGCCCAAGCTCGACGGCTTCCAGGTCTTGGAGCGGCTGCGCGAGGTACCCGAGACCAGAGCCATCCCCGTGGTCATCCTCACCAACTACGGCGAGCCGGAGTTGCGTGAGCGCGGCCTCAAGCTCGGGGCCCTCGAGTTCCTGGTGAAGGCCGACACCACGCCCGCCAACCTGTCGCAGGGCGTGGAGCGCTGGACGGAGAGCAGCAGGCTCAGCCCCAGCTGATCGCGTCGACGCGCGGCGCCGGGAACGGCGAACGCGCCGGCGTGACCGGTGCCTGCGATCCCTTGGCGTAGGCCGTCATGTCGGCCTGCACCGTGCAGCCGTACGCCACACACGTGCCCGCCGCGTCGCTGATGACGGCGGGGAACTGGCAGCCCCCCGCGTACCACGCCCACACCGTGTACGAGACCCCGTGGGTGCGGAAGTAATTGAGGATGGAGCTCGCATAGGAGTCGGGTGTGCACCCGGAGCTCCCGAACTCCGTCGCAATGACCGGCACGCTGTGCGTGAGGAAGCCGAACGCGGCGTCCCACCGCGCCGGCGTGTCGGCGACCCACTCGTACGGGTGCGTCGCGTAGGCGACGTTGCCGCCGGTGATCGCGCCGACCGACGGCACGCCGCTCAGGTCGTACGCATACTGCAGGCCGCCGATCACCACGACGTTCCGTGCGCCGCTGCTGCGCACCGCGTCCGTGAGCTGCTGCATGCCGGCGGCGTTGTACGTGACGCCGTCGTTGCACGTGAACGTGCCCCCGTTGCGCCAGACGGACCACGGCGTGTCGTGCGGCTCGTTGTAGAGCTCGAACATCACGCGGGGATCCGACGCGTAATGCGCGGCCACGCTCTTCCAGAAGTCGACGGAGTTGCGATCGGGCATGCACTTCTGGCCGACGCTCGTTGACGTGAGATCGCCTTCGTCGGACCAGTGCAGGTCGAGGATGACCGTGAGCCCAGCCGCCTCC
>JAFALX010000056.1 GCA_019234035.1 Candidatus Dormiibacterota bacterium
TCGGCGGTGTAGTCGTGGTCCTCGTCGCAGGTGACCTGCTCTGTGCGGTCGAACCGCTGCGGGTTGGAGACGTTGGGGTTGTTCGTCAGAAGGCCGGCACTCAACAGGTTGTTCACCGTCGGCGTGTCGGCCGCCGCGTGGAACGCCGGCTCGCCCGCCGGATTGGTCGCATTCGGGTAGGTGCCGAAGTAGTGATCGAAGGAGATGTTCTCCTGGAAGATCACCACCACATGCTTGATCGGCGTCGCGGTCGGCGGACCGTCGGCCGCCGCGCGCGACGTGATCCCCACCGACGTGCCCGCCGCCACCACGGCGACTCCCCCCAGCGTAAGCCCGAGCTTCAATGGTCTCCGCATGCCTGTCCCCTTCATCGATGCCACCGACGTTCGGGCGCACTGTGGCGACTGGCCGATTAGGGCCTCATCCGCTATTGGGGAAGAAAAGGTGGCCGACCGGTTAAGAGTTGGCTGGGCTGTGGAACGCCCACCTCTGACAAAACGGTCCCGGAGGAGCGCATGATGGGGGCGTTATGTTTCGAGCGCTTGGCGCTCGACTTGGGATCGACTGGCGGGGGCTCGATTCTGCCGGCGTGACGGCGGGCGTCGTTGCGGCCATCTGGGAGTGGGCAGCAGCAGGTGTCGACGCACCGCAGACATGGACGGAGGGAGAGCTCAGCGACGGCCGGTGCCATGTCGACGCCGTTCACGCCGTCGGTGCGACCCGTGAGCTCTACCGCACGGTCGTTCACCGGCCAGACGAGTGGGAGCCGTCCACGCTATGGCGGACCACGGTCGACGTGGTGCACGCGCCACACAAGGTGGAGGTCGGCATCGTCGCCGAGCAGGACCTGCTCGACCCCGCGGTGACGACCGTGCCGCTGCAGCCTCCGCTCATGGAGCTGCTGCGCGGGCTCGCACAGCGGGGCGCCTGGGCCGGCAGCCACAAGGTCAGCGCGGGCGCGCAGGCGGTCGTCGGCACCGAGGGTGTGGTCCGGTTCATCGACACCGTGCTGCTCGATCCCGAGCGTGCGCTGCCCGTGCTGCTCTTCACCGCCATCAAGGAGCACGACGGCGTGTTCATGCCGGAGTCGACCGACCCGTCGCTGGTGGCGCGCGAGCTCTGCGGCCTGGCCCACGTCTATGTCCTGCCTCGCGTCGAGGACACGCACAAGATGACCAAGCGGCTCGGGCAGCTGTCCGCGTACGACGGCGCCATGCGCCTCTACTGGCCCCATTTCCGCATGACCGACCGCACCACGCGGCACCCGCTGCTGCTGCGCACACGGCTCACCACCGCGAGCGTGCTCGGGATGATGCGTCGCATCGTCGAGGCCGGGGCCCGCGGCTACCGGCCGCCGGCCGGCACCCAGAGCCTGCTCGCGCTCTCCTGGCGCCGCGAGGAGCAGCGCCGAATCGGGGCTCGCGTCATGGGGGAGACGAACCTGCAGCGGACCGTGTCGGCGCTCAACCAGGAGCTCGAGCACGCGATCAACGAGAACGTCCGGCTGGCTCAGGAGCTCGAATCCGCGCAGATCGACCTTGACCGCGCCCGGCAGCGCCTCGCCGAGCTCCCGTCGGAAGGAGCCGACCCCGGGATTGCCGGCTGGCAGAGGCTGGGTGTCGACGCGATGCGGGACGCGATCAGCGTCCCGGTCAGCCCGCCGGTCCCGTCCGCGTAGCGCCCGCGCTCAGCGCGGTCGCCGTCCCGAGACCACGCGGGTGACGCCGAGCGCGTCCTTGGTCCAGCTCACATCGGCGAGCCCGGCATGGCGCAGCGTCGCCTGCGTCTTGCGCGACAGGTAGGTACCGATCTCCACCAGCATCGTGCCGCCGGGACGCAGCCACGTGACGGCGTCGGCGGCGAGGCGCCGCACCAGCTCGAGGCCGTCTTCCGAGCCGTCGGTGAGGGTGTCGTACGGCTCGAAGTCGCGAATCTCGCGGGGCAGGATGCGGATCTCCGAGCGGGCCACGTACGGCGGGTGGATGGTGAAGACGTCGATGCTCCCGCGCAGCCGCGAGGGCAGCGCGTCGAGCATGTCGCTCACGCGGAAATGCGCGTTGTGGATGCCGGCTCGCCGCGCGTTCTCGCGGCAGAGCCTGATGGCCTCGCGAGAGATGTCGAGGCCCCACACCTCGGCGTCGGGGACGTCCTTGGCCATGGCGAGCGCCAGCGGCCCCGACCCGGTGGCGACGTCGACGCCGGCGCGCTGTCCGCGACGGCGCCGCAGGCGCGCGATCGCCTCCTCCGCCAGGAGCTCGCTCGACACGCGGGGCACGAAGACGCCGTTGCGGACCAGCAGCCGCATGCCGCGGAACTCGAGGTACCCGGCGATGCGCGCGATGGGCTCGCCCGCGACGCGGCGCGCGACCATCGCCTCGAAACGCCGCCGCTCCGGCGCGGTCAGCTTCGACCGCTTCAGCGCGGCGGTGACGGGCCGCCCGACCGCCTCGCTCAGGAGCTGCTCCGCGTCCCACCGCGCAAGTGACGGCTGCCAGTGGTCGATCGCGGGCGAGCGGCCGATCGCGGCGATCGCGCTCGCCAGCAGCGCGCCCGCAGTGCTGTCCGGTGCCTGCTCAGCACCCCCTCCTGCGGGCATCTAGGCGGGTGGGGGTCCGGGATCGACCCAGTTGGCGGGGGGCGCCGGCACGCCTGCGAGCGATGCGAAGTTTGCCAGGCTGCCGGAGCCGAGCACCTCGAAGCGATGCAGCGTGAAGCGGTTGCCGAGGCACTGCTGGGTCCCCCACGTGGTCGCCGCACCGTCGCGGAACCCGGCCTGGGCGACCATGTTCGCGATCGTGGCGTTCTCGGAGCCGTAGGGGTAAGCGAAGTCGAGCACCGGCTGCCCGATCATCTGCTCGAGCAGCGCCTTGGACTGGCGGATCTCGGCCTCGGCGACGGTCGCCGGCACCTTGGTCAGGTCGACGTGGTGCACCGTGTGAGCGGCGACGACCATGCCGTCGCTCGCGACCTCCTGGACCTGCTGCTGCGTCATGTACTGGGGCGTCCCGAGGAAGCCCGGGACGACGAAGGACGTGGCGACGAAGTGCTGGCGCAGAAGCACGGGGACCGCCTGGGTGGCGAAGTCGTCGTGCCCGTCATCGAACGTGAGCACGACCGCGTGCGACGGCAACGCGGGGCCGCCGCCGA
>JAFALX010000065.1 GCA_019234035.1 Candidatus Dormiibacterota bacterium
GGGTCCGGACGCCACGACTCGCACCTTCGTGCACATCCCGACGTGCGCGTGGCTGGATTCCAACGTCCCGCAGACTCCCACGGTGCTGCGCGCGATCAAGACGACCACCTACCTCGGCTACACCTTCTTCCTCATCTACACCGTCACCGTCACACCCGGTCCGGTCACCTGGGACTGGGGCGACGGCACGCAGATGACGGGCGACGACGCGCCGCAGACGGCGCCGCCGACCGTGCCCGCGTATGACGCCAGCTCTCAAACGTGGAGCAACAGCTGCACCGTCTCGCATGCCTATGCGACGGTGTCGCCCGGCCGCACGATCACTGCCGCCCAGACGTTCACCACCGCCATCACCGTTGCGTGGAGCGATGGTGTCAACGCCAACGCCGCACGTGTCGCATGCGACGCGGCGACGAGCGGAGCCTGCGTCGCCACGGTCGGCCCCGCACAGGGCTGGACAAGCGGGCCCCACCCGGTAGATCAGATCGAACCGATACCGTTCAGCCCACCTTCGGCGGCCTGAGCCCGGCGCTGATGACAACCGCCGACGACATTCTCGCCCGTACGAACCCGAAAGCCATTTCAGGGTCCGTTCACTAGATTCCGCCGATCTCCGTTGGCGCGTCCGCGGCAGTGTCCTGCCCAGGCCCTGCGACGCTCCGTACCGCGCGCAGGATCTCCGTCGGCGCGCTGTCCTTGACGACGTAACCGACGGCGCCGGCCTGCAGCGCCTCGACCATGCGCTCATGGCCGCCGAACGACGTGAGCATCAGCACCTTGAGCTGCGGATGCTCGCCGACGAGCGCCTTCGTCGCCTCGATCCCGCCGATGCCCGGCATCGACAGGTCCATGAGCACGACGTCCGGACAGTCCTCGGACACCATCCGGATCGCCTCCTCACCGTCCTGCGCCGCGCCGATCACGTTGAGATCCGGCTCGTTGCCGAGAAACGTCGACAGCCCCTTTCGCACCACGGGATGGTCGTCGACGATCAGGACGCGAATGAAGTCTTCGCTCATTGGGGGATCGGGTGTTCCAAATGGTCTATTCCGTTGGAACCTTCAGGGTCACCCGCGTGCCCTTGCCGGGCTGCGAGTGAATGTCCAGCGTGCCGCCCGCCTCCTCGGCGACCTCGACGATCGCGTTGGTGCCCACGTGGCCCTCGGCCCGACGCCGCGCGACGTCCTCTGCAGTGAACCCCTTGCCGTCGTCGGTGATGCGAAGCACCGCCATCTTGTCCACTTCCCTGAGCGACACCGACACATGCTTCGCCTCCGCATGCGCCGCGACGTTGCGAAGCACCTCCTGGGCCACGCGGAAGACGAGGCTGGCGCGGTCCTGGCGCAACCGCATGTTGCTCGGCAGCGCGAGCTTGGTCTGGGTTCCCCCGCCTTCGATGGTTCGCAGCACCTCGAGCAGTGCCGCATGCAGTCCTTCGCGTCGCAGCGTCGGCGGCGCGATCTCGATGATCAGCGTCCGCAGGTCCTTCATTGCCGCGCGCGTTTCCTCGGCCGAGCTCTCCAGCAGCTCGAGCAGCGCGGCATTGCCGTTCAGGTCCCCTTTCTCCTTCATCTCAGAAGCCGTCGCTGTCAGCGTGAACGCCATGCCCGCGAGGTTCTGGACGACGCCGTCATGAAGGTCGCGCGCAATGCGGCGGCGTTCGGCTTCTGATGCGTCGACCGCCTGTTGCAACAGGGCCTCGCGTTCCTTCTGATGCGCCGCCTGCTGCGCGTCGTAGGCCTCGACCCGACGGGCGAACAATACAAGGAACCCCTGCAGCAGGATCACCGGTACGACGAGCGCGAAGAAGCCGACAGCACCGGTCATGTTGTACATGTAGACGAGCGTCCACGCTGACAGGCCGTATCCGATGCTGTAGGGCATCCTCGACAGCCAGCGCTGCACGATGCGCGCGAAGGGCGGGTGCGCCTCGATTTCGATGACACCGACCAGCAACGCGTGGTTGACGGCCAGGTGCGCCATCGCCGCCAGCAGACTCGCCGCGACGATGATCCCCAGTGGCGGGTGGCCGCGACCGGTGATCGTCATGTACACCGCCCAGGCGGCGAGGCCCGACAACGCATGGTCGGCAACGTTGAACGCACTGCGGAACCAGCCGTTGCGCGACCGCACGGCCACGCCGAGCGCCTCTCCAAGGCCGGTTGCCAGGGCGCCGATCGGCCCAAATGTGAAACACACGCCCAGGTGCACGAGCACCGACGGTGTCCACGCCGTGCGGATGATCAGCCCCATCCGCACCGCGAACAGGGCCATCAAGAAAACCGCCGCGGACGCTGCACTCAATGTGAGCCAATCGCTGACAGGATGCGTACGCGTCAGCCAGGCAAACAGACCCGCAGCCAGCAGGAGCGACGCGCTGACGTATGCGACCAGTGCACGGGTGTAGTGCACAGCTTCGATCGGCTGCGGCTTGGGCAGCAGATCCAATCGAGCCAGCACTCCGGCCAGCCGGAGCTGCCGGGTCCGAGCTTCGACGGGTGCCATCGACGCCGCGGCGGCGTTGCTCGTCATCGCTGATTGAGATGGTAGGCGTGCCCTGGGATTCTGCGGAGCGCGTCACAGACCTGCGGGTGCCTTCCGCGGTCGC
This sequence comes from Candidatus Dormiibacterota bacterium, assembly GCA_019234035.1. Classification (GTDB taxonomy): domain Bacteria; phylum Chloroflexota; class Dormibacteria; order Aeolococcales; family Aeolococcaceae; genus JAFALX01. The sequence goes on from JAFALX010000065.1 coordinate 2,609, forward strand.
GCCAGGTCTCCGACCGCTCCACACGTGACCGTACATAACCGATACGCTGCTGTAACACTTCGGTTATGTGATGTCGCGCCGAACGCAGTGCATCCGAAAGAGATGCACCGGTCCCAGCGTCTTAAGACCTAAGATCCGTCTGTAGCCCGGTGTGTGTGGAAGCTGCCGGGAACAGACCAACGAACGGGAGGATCACTGTGGCTAGCTGGGACAACGACAGCTGGTAGTCCAGCTGCGGGGTGAACGTACTCCGTAGCACGTAACGAACGTCTGGAGACATGGTCGCGTGACGGTGACGTCACAGACTCTCCATACGAACGATGTGACTTGGGGCCGGGGAGGTCGTACGACCACCCCGGCCCAGGTACCTCTATCCCCCATAGGCTGCCGATTCATATGCGCGCCCGGTAGGATTTCCTGCCGTGCCGGCCCTGCAAGGGGGAAAGGTGGCGTCCTCGGCCT
>JAFALX010000104.1 GCA_019234035.1 Candidatus Dormiibacterota bacterium
ACTCGTCCGAGTCGAAGCACGACTGCGCGGCCTGGCTCAGCGGCCACACCGCGAAGGTCCTGGCGCCGTCGACCGCTTCCGTGTGGAGGTACTCGCCCGCCTCGACCGTGAAGCGGATGCCGAGCACCTCTTCATACAGCCGGCGTGACTCGCCGACATCGGCAGAGATCGGTCCGAACCCGGCGATGAAGAGAACCTTCACTGCGCACCTCGTCAACGCTTAACGTTTGGGCGGGGCCACCCTGTGATATCGTGAGGCTACACCTCACTTCGAGGTGTGCTCGCTCGTGGTCGTCTTTCCCTTCTCGAACGGACGCGTGGCGCCTTTCTGATTTGAGAAGGATGGAGATGCCAGAGTGACTGGTACAGTCAAGAAACTCGTCGCCGACCGCGGCTTCGGGTTCATCACCGCCGAAGATGGTTCGGAGTACTTCTTCCATCGCAGCGGCGTCGACTCTTCGCTCGCATTCGAGGAGCTCGCGATCGGTTCGCCGGTGAGCTTCGACATCGAGCGCAGCGACAAGGGGCCCCGCGCGGGCCACGTGCGCGCCGCCTAAGCGCGCTCGTTAACAGCGAAACGGCGCCGCGGCAGCGCGGCGCCGCTTTCGCAGCGTTTGGGGCTTCCCGCCGGCTCAACGCCACTTGATCGAGCAGCCCAACGCGGGATGCTGGTCACCCGTGACCGCCCCGCCGCTCAGCACGGCATCGAGCGCCTGGCGGATGTCAGCACCCGTCGCGCTCGCGCCCGACCGCGGCCGCGTCTGGTCGAGCCGGCCGTGGTAGACGAGCCGCTGGTCCCTGTCGAACAAGAACGAGTCGGGCGTGCACACGGCGCCGTACGCGCGCGCGGCGTCCTGACTCTCGTCGTACAGCACGGGAAACGTGAAGGCGGACTCGCGCGCGAACTCGGCGAGACTCGCCGGCGCGTCGTCCGGATACGCGCTCGCATCGTTGCTGCTGATACCGGCGATGCCGGCGCGGTCGCCGTAGTCGCGCCCCAGCCGCGCCAATTCGTCCTTCACGTGCTGCACGTACGGACAGTGGCGGCAGAGAAAGACCACGAGCAGCGGACGGCCGGCGGCGACGTCATCGCGCCGCACGGTGGTGCCGGTGGTGACGTCGGGCAGCGCGAAGTCGGGGGCATGCGTGCCGAGAGGGGTCAGCGTCGATTCAGTTGCCATGCGTCACGTATAGCAAGGACGCGCCGAATGGCGGCGGCGCTCAGTCCTCGACTGCTTGCAGTGCCGTGCCGTAGGGCGGAATGCGCCATGCCGCCTCGGGCCCGAGCAGCCCGCCATGGCCGAGCCCGGTGAGAAACGCGTCATCGATCGGCTCGCCGGTGAACCGCCGTACGAGGAGCAGGTCGAGCGCGCTCCGTCGCGACAGCATCCCGCACGACGCCACCCCGATCACCAGCGCAGCGCCGCAGCTCGCAAGCCAGTAGCTGCTGCCGGGGTGCACCGCCAGCCCGCGCCGGATCGGCGTGGCGCCGGCCTCGAGCAGCGCCCGCCATGTCGGGTCGAGGGGATCCACCGACGCCACGCCCGCAGCCAGCACGATGTCCGACGTGGCCATCGCCGTTCGGAGCGCCGCCGCGATGTCCGCACTGTCGTCGCCGACGTGCGCGATCGCGCCGAGCGAGCCGCCGAACCAGTCGGCGCGCACCTGCAGGTTCGACTCCAACTTCGCCTGCGCGTGCTCGCCGAGCCGCTGCCGCACCACGGCGCCAAGTCGCAGCGGCTCGAAGGCTCGGACGCCGACGATCGGCCCATGGGCGGCCGACGCCCGAGTGAGCGCTTGCTCGAGCGCTGCTCGCGCGATTGCCAGTGACGTGACCTTGGCGCCGCCGATCGTGCGCTGCGCATCGACGGGCGTGCCGTCCTCGAGCGTGAACACCGTGACGCCGTCGACGCCGTTCACCGAGGCGAGCGCATCAACGTCGACGCGGACGATCCCGCGCCTCGTCGCCGACAGGCGGACCTGTGATTCCACCGGCGGGTGCCGTTCCACCCCGGGACCGGCCACCGCGTGCGCCAGTCGTGTGGCGGCGGTGTCCTCGTCGACGTCGTCGGCATCGAGCCACACGATGTGGAGCTCGTCGCCCGCGATCACCCCTGCATCGCCGGCGACGAGGCGATGGCCTTTCGCCAGCGCAACATGGCCCGAATCATCGAGGACGTCGCGCGCCAGGACGGCGCCGACCCACCCCTCCTGACCACCGCCGGCGTCGACCCGGGCGACCCTCACGCCACGGGGGCCGCGGCCGCTCGGCCCGGCAGCTGCGACAGCGACTGTCCGGCGCGCCCACGCCGCGTCGCAACGATCTCAGCGAGGATCGATAGCGCGATCTCTGCCGGCGTGACTGCGCCGAGGTCCAGCCCGACCGGGCTGTGCACGCGGGCGATTTCCGCGTCACCGAATCCCGCTTCGCGCAGTCGGGCGACCCTCGCGGCGTGCGTCCTGCGGCTGCCGATCGCACCGACGTAGCCGGCGGGGGAGCGCAGCAGCACCCGCAGCGCGGGATCCTCGAACTTGGGGTCGTGCGCCAGGCAGACCGCCGCGTCCATGGGGCCGAGGTCGAGCGCGGGCAGGGCCTCGTCGGGCCAGGCGTCGACGAGCCGGTGCGCCAGCGGCATCCGTTCGCGCGTGAGAAACGCGGCACGAGGATCGATGACGACGACCCGGTATCCCGCCGCCGCCGCCATGGCCGACAGCGGGACGGCGATGTGAACCGCGCCGATCACCGCGAGCCGCGGGTCGCGGACGATGGGTTCGACGAACACCTCGATGCCGTCGACGACCGCAACTCCGGGGAGCCCGCTCGCCAGGTGCGCCGCGGCGAGCGCCGGCGGATCGAGCGCGGCGCCCAGGGCGCCGACCGGCCTCTCGTCGCCGACGACGGCAGCGCGTGAGCCGGCGTCCGGCCCGTTCAGCACCGTGAGCAGCGCCACCGGGCGCTCGGCCGCAACGGCGTCGCGCACCGCGCGGAGCACGGGGTCGGACCCGTCGCCGCGGAGCGTCTCAACGAACACGTCGACCTCACCGCCGCAGGACAGCCCCACCGACCAGCCGAGCTCGTCGCTGATGCCGTAGTGGAGGACGCGCGGGGGCGCCTCGCCCTCGATCGTCGACTGGGCCTCGAGCACCACGGCGCCTTCGAGGCAGCCGCCGCTCACCGACCCCTCCATGCGGCCGTCCCGGCTCACCAGCAGGCGGGCGCCGACAGGGCGCGGAGTCGACCCCGCCGTGCGCACGACGGTCGCCATCGCGAGGTCGGGATCGGCTGCGCCCCACGCCGCAATGGTCGGAAGCAGGTCGCGCATGACCCGAGTATCCGCGTCACGCACGGGGCTCCACAAGGCGCACCCCGCAATCTCGAGACGAGACCAGGATCGGTGGCGCAGACTCGCGGCATGGAGATTGAGAACTCGTTCACCGTGGCGGCACCGGCTGACCGGGTCTACGGCCACCTGCTCGACGTCAACAACGTGGTCCGCTGCGTGCCCGGGGCGGAGCTCTCGGAGATGGTCGACGCCGACACCTTCAAGGGCAAGGTGAAGATCAAGGTCGGCCCGGTCACCGTGTCGTACAACGGCACGGCGCGCATCACCGATCGCGACGCCACCAGCCGCACTGCGACGCTGCAGGCGGACGGGCGCGAGACTACGGGCTCAGGTTCCGCGAACGCGACCACGAAGATGTCCGTCACCGGGGACGGCACGTCCTCCGTCGTCACGCTGGCCACCGACTTCACCGTCGTCGGACGCATCGCGCAGTTCGGCCGCGGAATCATGGAGGACGTCTCCAAGCACCTCGTCGGGCAGATGGCCGACTGCATTCGCGCGACCCTCGAAGCCGGGGAATCCGCTGGTGGCGCGGCCTCGGTGGCCGACGGCCCAAGCACGTCCGCACCCGCGAGCTCGTGGAGCAGCCCCAGCACTCCGACCGGGTCGGCCGCGGCCGCGCCGGCGGCGGAGATCGACGCCTTCGCGCTCGGCCGCGCCGTGGCGAAGGAGCGGATCAGCCGGGCGGGGCCGGCCCCGATCGCCCTGGGCGCGGCGTCGTTCGGGCTGCTGATCCTGCTGCTCGTGCTGCTGCGGCGCCGCCGCGGCTGACGCGCCGGGGCAACGAGGCCAGCAGCTCACCAAGCTCGTCCAGCGCAGCGATGCTGTGCGCGGCGAGGAAGTCGTCGCAGTGGGGGAGGGCGGCGAGCATGCCGCGCGTCTCCGGCCGGTACCGCGCTTGCCCCAACAGCGGGTTCAGCCAGATCAGCCGGTGGCAGCTGCGCCGCAGCCGCGCCATCTCCTGGCGCAGCTCGTCGGGATCGCCGCGGTCCCAGCCGTCGGAGATGAGCACGACGACCGCACCGTGCGAGAGCACGCGCCGCGCGTACGACCGGTTGAACTCGTGCAGCGTGGCGGCGATGCGGGTGCCGCCGCCGATGTCGTGCACCTGCGTGCTGATGCGTTCCAGGGCGCGATCGATGTCGCCGCGGCGCAGCAGCCCGGTGATTCTTGTCAATTGCGTCGAAAACGCAAACGTCTCGACCTGTTCGCGGCGGCCGACGGCATGCGCGAACACGAGCAGCTCTCGTGAGTAACGGTCCATCGAGCCACTGACATCACAGAGCACGACGAGCGGACGGCGGCGGCGCCGCGGGCGGCGCCGCTTGAGCTCGACGAGGTCACCGCTGCCTCGAGCGGCGGTGCGCAACGTGCGGCGCAGGTCGAGCGCGCCCCGCCGCGACCGCGTGTGCCGGCGAGTCGGGCGGTCGGCAAGCTTCCACGGCGCCTGGCGCAGCAGGCGGCGCGCGGCCTCGCGCTCCTCCCAGCCCATGTCGCCGAAATCGCGGTGGCGCAGGAGCTCCTCGGCGCTGTACCCGGAGCTCTCGCAGACCTCCTGGGTGTCGACGCGCGCAAGACCGGGTCCCGCGAGCCCGAGCGCGTCCATCCACCCGGCTGCTGTCCTCGGGTCGAGCGGGATGCCGCGACCGTGGCGAGCGATCGAGCCGTAGCCGGACGCGGCGCCGCCGCGCGCGGTCCAGTACGCGTCGAAGGCGGCGTCGAAGATGGCCGCCTCCTCGCGCCGCGTGATGAAGACGGCGCGCAGTGCGTCGCGCACCTGCTCACGCGACGACGTGTCCACGGCCTGCATCGCACGCGCCGCATCGACGATGCGATCGGGCCCGGTGGTGAGCCCCGTATCGTGCAGCAGGCGCGCGAAGCGTGCCAGCCGGAACAGCGGGTCGCGGGGCGCCGGGCTCACGCCGTGAGCTCGCCCGCGATCACCGCCGCGGCGCGACCGAGGTCCTCCTGGTACTTGACCGCGGCGCCCATCGTCTCCTCGAGCACCGCCGGCGTGGCGATGTCGTGGCCGAGCGCGGCGAGCGCGCGCGCCCAGTCCACGGTTTCGGCCACCCCTGGCAATTTGTAGAGGTCTGCCTGGCGCAGCCGCTGCGTCACCGCCACCACCTGGCGCGCCAGCTCGTCGCCCACCTCGGGCGCGCGGACGCGCACGATGGCCACCTCCTGCTCGAGGTCCGGGTACTCGATCCACTGGTACAGGCAGCGCCGCTTCAGAGCGTCGTGCACCTCACGAGTCCGATTCCCGGTGAGCACGACGACGGGCGCGCGCTCGGCGCGCACCGTGCCCAGCTCCGGGATGCTGAT
>JAFALX010000251.1 GCA_019234035.1 Candidatus Dormiibacterota bacterium
TCGAACTCCTCGAGGTCGCGCTCCAGGCGCATGCGCGCGTAGCGCTCGAGGGAGTCGATGTACTCCTTCTGCGCCGCCATCTCCGTGTGGCGCATCGAGTGGAACGCGGTGAGCGGCGCGATCACCGGCTCCGGAGGATCCGGCGCCAGAGTCAGATAGAGGCTGGTGACAGGCCCCGAGCGCGGCTGCAGCAGCGCTCGCAGCTCGCGGCGCGAGATGGCGGTGCCCCCGGTGATCGCGTCGCTGAGCGAGCGGGGCGCCGGCGGCTGGTGCCGCTTGATGTCGGACTGCGCAAGCTGTTCGACACGCCGCCGCCGCGCATAACCCGCCCCCGGTCCGACTGTTGCCACCGCCGCACCTCCGCTCGAGCGCTGTCGCTGCCGTCCCAAAGTAGCCGAATGAGCGGCCGCCTCGTACGCACGGACGGGGCTCGGGCGCACATGTGGCTTCGATGCGATGCATGTCGTGCCGTGTGACCAGATACCCGCCTTGGTATTTGTGCACGGCGCCTGAGGGAATGACCCAGCTGCCTGGGCAAGACTGCTGTGAAGAGGGGCGCGTCCTGAGCGATGGGGCGAGTCACATGGGTAGAGCGCGGAGCACAGGAGGCTTGCACACATGAAGCCGGATCCAAGTTGGTTGAACCCAGGCGACACCGCCTGGCAGCTGACGGCCGCAACGCTGGTCGGGATCATGAGCATCCCCGGACTGGCGATTCTTTACGCCGGCTTCATGAAGCGCAAGTGGGCCGTGAACTCCGCGTTCATGGTCATCTACGCGTTCGCGATCACGCTCGTGGTGTGGATGCTCTTCGGCTACAACATGAGCTTCGGGGCGCCGGCGCATCTGGGCCCGGGAATCCTGAGCGCCATCGTGGGTGTGCCCCATCCGGTCACTGATCCCGCCGCGCTGACGGAGCAGGCGCAGATCCCACTTCTCAACGGGTTGATGCCCGCGATGCGCTTCCCGATGTCGTCGCTCATCTACTTCCAGTTCGTGTTCGCCGCGATCACGGTGATCATTCTCGGCGGCGCGCTGCTGGGCCGAATCAGCTTTCGCGCGTGGGCGCTCTTCGTGCCGCTGTGGATCGTCCTGGTGTACTCGGTCGGCGCGTTCAGCCTCTGGGGCGGCGGCTGGCTGTCGCAGTTCGGCGCCGTCGACTACAGCGGTGGCTACGTCATCCACGTGGCGGCCGCGGTGTCGGGCTTCGTCGCAGCGGCGGTGGTCGGGCCGCGCATCATGCGGGACCGCACCGACAACAAGCCCAGCAACCTGATGCTCGCGGTCGCGGGCGGCGGCCTGCTCTGGCTCGGCTGGAGCGGCTTCAACGGCGGCGACCCGTACTTCGCCAACCCGGATGCGTCCGCGGCGGTGCTCAACACGCACCTCTGCACCGCGACGGCACTGCTCGTCTGGATGTTCATGGACCTCTTCTTCACCAAGAAGGTCACGGTCACGGGCCTGATCAACGGGATGATCGCCGGTCTCGTGGCGATCACGCCCGCCGCGGGGTATGTCGACGGCTACGCGGCGCTGATGATCGGCGTCGCCGCCGGCGTGCTCCCCTGGCTGTCGATGAACTACCTCGCCAAGACGCGGCTGTTCCAGAAGGTGGACGACACCCTGGGCGTGTTCCACACGCACGGCATCGCCGGCGCCACCGGCGGCCTGCTCACCGGCATCCTGGCATCGCCGAACATGATCGTGTACTTCGGCGTCGGTGCCACCGCCAACGTCACAGTCGCCGGTCTTGTGTACGGCAATCCGCATCAGCTGCTGGCACAGGCCGCGGCACTCGGCTTCATCATCGCGTACGACGCGGTGGCCACCTTCATCGTGATCAAGGTCGTCGGATTCATCGTGCCGCTGCGCATGCCGCAGGCAGAGCTCGAGGCCGGAGATCATCACGTGCACGGGGAGGTGGCGATCGATCTGCGACCACACGAGGACGAAAGGGTGCTCGATCTGGACGGCGGCCATGCCAAGCCACTCGTCCCGGCGGGCGGCGGGCCCGGCTGACCGACAGGCAGACACACACACAGCAAGCTCCACCCCATCGCGGCGCGGGTCCACGGCAGCGTGGCTCCGCGCCGCATCCATGTCTGCGCACAGAGCGACGACGCACGGACGACTGTGCACCGAGACGTGTGTGTGCACAGACTTATGCTCGGTGACTTCGTACACGGAGTACGCCGCCACCGTGCTACCGTCTTCGCTACTGTTTCAGAGAGGATGAACGTTGCGCTGGAGTCCCCCCTATGAGCGCACAGTCAGCGACAAAACCGGTTCCTAACACCACGCGTCCGAAGTTGCGCGTCCTGCACTCGACCAATCAGTCGTCTCGCGCCGTGCAACGAGCGGTCCAGGATGGCCGGTTGGGTCTCGTCGGACACGCCGGACTCGCGCCGACGCGTGTCGGCGGTTCACCGACACGCGCGTCGCTGCAGCGCGCGCTGCGGCTCGGCGTGCACGCGCTCGAGGTGGACCTGTGCGCGAGCGCGGACTACTCGCTGGTGCTGCACCACGATACGCGGCTGCCGGTCGGGCTTCCGGTTCGCAGCCTCACGCTGGCGCAGCTGCGGCGCGTCGAACCCGCGCTGCTGACGCTCGATGACGCGGCGGAGATCGTGGGTGACCGCACCCACCTCATCCTCGACGTCAAGACGAGGGCCGCGGCAGGACCGGTGTCGGATTGGTTCTGCCGCCGCGGCGCGACCCCGAACGCGGTGGTGTGCAGCGGCAGGCTCGACGTGCTCCGCTATCTCGCGCGCGCCACACCGGCGGCCGCGCTCTGGCAGACGTTTCCCGACATCGGCGAGCGCCCGTACGAGGGAGTGCTCCGCGTGCTGTCCAGCGTCGCCGCGCATCGCGGGCGGCACGCGCTGCAGCTCGTCGGCGATCTCTGGGACGTGCTCGCCCGCGTGAGCGCGAACCCGGCACAGGCGGCGACGCAGATCATCGGGCTGCCCTGGCGACGGCGCATGCCTCTGCTGCTCGAGCGGGGTCGCGACGAGTTCGCCGCACGAGGCGTCGCCCTGCATCACGCACTCGTGACGCCCGACCTGTGCAGCGTCGCCCACGAGCTCGACATGACCGTGGTCGCGTGGACGGTGAACTCTCCGACTGTGGCGCGTCAGGCGGCGGCGTGCGGGGTCGACCTCATCACGACCGACGACGTGGCCGGCATCCGTCGCGCCTTGGGCGCACGGCGGGTGAGATCCGCGCAGGTGATCACCGCGCACAGCGGTGACCCGCGCGTCAGCGGCTCGCGCGCTGCGCCCGCTCGACGTTCAGGATCGCGCCGAGCATCCCGAGGTGCGAGAGCATGAGCGGGAAGTTCCCGGCAAGCGTGTCACGATCGGTGTCGAACTCCTCGGCCAGCAGACCGAGGTCGTTCGCGCAACGGCTCGCGCGCACGAGCAGCTCGTCGGCCTCGCGAGCGCGGCCCATCTGGGCTAGCACGTCGACGAGCCAGAACGAGCACACGAGGAACGCGCCCTCCTCCTGACCGAACTCGGAGTCCCGAGCGATGTGGCGGTGCACGAGGCCGCCGCGCATGAGGCCCTGCTGCACCGCGGTCACGGTTGCGGCGACGCGGGGATCGTCCGCGCTGACGAGGCCGGTCAGCGGCACGGTCAGGCCCGACGCGTCGAGCGTGTCGTCGTCGAGCGCCTGGGTGAACGCGTTCACGCGCCCGCTGTAGCCACGGGTGAGCACCGCGGTGGCGATGCGCTCGCGCGTCTGCAGCACGGCCGCGCGGCGATCGCCGCCGAGCCGCAGCGACTCGTCCATTCGCAGCGCGCGGTCGAGCGCGAGCCAGCACATCGCCTGTGAGTAGACGTAGCGCTTGGGACGCGTCCGCGACTCCCAGATGCCCATGTCGGGGATCTCCCATCGAAGCAGCACCTGGTCGACGACGCGTAGCAGGAAGTCGCGGCGTGCCGGTGGCAGGTCGTGGTCGCGCTCCCAGGCGGTGTATGCCGCTTGCATCAGCTCTCCGAAGACGTCGAGCTGGTTCTGTCCGGCGGCGGCGTTGCCGATGCGCACGGGCCGGGACTCGCGATAGCCGTCGAGGTGGTCGAGCTTCTGCTCGCTGACATCCGCGTCGCCGTCGACGCGATACAACATCTGAAAGCCGGACGGCTCGCACTGGCAGGAGCGGTCGAGCCACCTCATGAAGTGCTTCGCCTCGTCGGCCATGCCGATCTGCTGTAGCGTGTCGATCGCCACCGACATGTCGCGCAGCCACGTGTACCGGTAGTCCCAGTTCAGCGAACCGCCGTCCGACTCCGGGAGTGACGTCGTGGGCGCGGCGACGAAGGCGCCCGACGGCGCGTACTGCATGAGCTTGACCACGAGCGCGGAGCGGCGCGCCAGCCGCGCGTGCGGTCCCTGATACGTGCACTGTTGCAGCCAGGTGCGCCAGAAACTGTCGGTGGCGTCGCGCAGGGCGAGGGCCGCTTCGCCGCTCAGTGGCGCCGCCGAGTCCGCACCCGCACCGTGGTGCAGCGCGACCACGGCGGCGTCGCCCGCCTCGAGCGTTCCGCGGAAGCGCACCCCACCGTCGATGGGCTCGCCGCGGAAGTGCTCGGGGTACTGCACCCACACCGATTCGGCGCCGGTGCCGCTCGCCATCAGCCCCGCTCGCATCGCGAGCAGCGGTGGGAACTCGCGCGCGCCGGCGCGCGAGAGCACCACGTCGAGGCTCCAGTCGAGGGTGCCGCGCACGGGCTTGAGGACACGCAGCAGGCGCAGCGAGGGGGCGACGTCGCGTCCGGCGTCGCCGTCATGCAGCGGCATGAAGTCATAGACGTTGGACTCGCCGGTGCCGGACAGCCAGCGCGTCTCCAGCACGTTCGAATCCGTGTTGTAGCGGCGCGACGAGACCCCGGCCGCGTCCGCGGACAGGCGCAGGTAGCCGCCGCGCTGCCAGTCGAGGAGCCGGCCGAACACCCACGAGCTGTCGAACCGTGGCAGGCACATCCAGTCAATCGCGCCGCCGCGGTGCACCAGCGCGGCGGAGCGGCAGTCGCCGATGACGCCGTACTCGTCGAGTGGTGGGTAGTCCGCCGCGCTCACGCCGCGATGCTAGTGCTTCCCTCGAGGAGCACTATGCCCGCCGCGCTGCCCGTTTCCGGCCGCGCCATTCGTCCGCAGCACCCGTCGACCGCAACAGCTTCAGCACCGCTGCTTCAGGTGCGCTCAGCATGGCCGACTCGGGGCGGCGGCTGCGCGCCTGGTCTGTCGTCACTGCGAACAGCGAACCGTCCGCAAACGCCGCGATCACATCGGGATGAATGTAGTTGCGGCGGCAGACCGGTGGTGTGTTGCCGAGCTGCGAGCTCACCTGCTTGACCGCGTCCGCGATCAGGCGCTTCGCCGCGGTGGCAGATTGCGGCACGCCCTGGTCGCGCAGGGCGCACCATGCGAGCACCGTTCCCGCCCACGTGCGGAAGTCCTTGGACGTGAAATCGCCGCCGGAGACGTCACGCAGGTAGTCGTTCACGTGATCGGCGGTGACCGGGTGCAGGCCACCTTCTCCGTCACGCCACTCGAACAGCTCCTCGCCGGGCAGGTCCTGGATGCGAGCGACGATCCGTGCTATCCGCCGGTCCTCGATGTACACGTCGTGATGCACCCCGGCCTTGCCCCGAAAGCGAAAGGAGATCCGTGACCCGCTGACCGTGACCTGGTCGGCGCGCAGAGTCGTCAACCCATACGAGTCGTTGTCTCTGACGTACTCCTCGTTGCCGATGCGGAGATGGGTGAGGTCGAGCAGGCGTGTCACCGTGGCGAGGACGCGCTCCTCTGAGAGGCCGGGCCGTGAAAGATCGGACGCGACGCGTGCGCGGATGTCCGGCAGCGCCGCGCCGAAGTCCAGGACGCGGGCGTATTTCTGCTCGTCGCGCACCTCGCGCCATCGCGGGTGATAGCGGTACTGCTTGCGCCGGCGCGCATCGCGCCCGGTCGCCTGGATGTGGCCGTTGGGCGTGGGGGAGATCCACACGTCCGTCCACGCGGGCGGAATCACCAGCCCTCGAATGCGGTCCAGCGTCTCGGCGTCGGTGATCCGCCGCCCATCCGGGGCGACGTACCGGAACGCGCCGGGCTTGCCGTGGCGGCGGATGCCCGGCTTCGAATCGTCGACCCAACGCAGCCCGGCGGCGCGGGCCGCCGAGACGTTCTCCGGCCGTGCGCTCCCCATGGCAGACGTCATTGCTCCGTCCTTGTACCACCGCTCGGAGCGCGGCGAAACGATCAGCCTGCGGCAGGCGGAAGATCCGGCGGGTCGTCGAGGAAGTCGGCGGTGGGCACGAAGAACAGGCAGCCGGTCAGCGCCGTGGAGAAGTCGAGCACGCGATCGGAGTTGCCGACCGGGTCGCCAAGGAACATGTTGCGCAGCATGCGTTCGGTGATGTCCGGCGTCTTCGCGTACGCGATGTAGTACGTGCCGTACTCGTCGTTCGCGATCGAGCCGAAGGGCATGTTGTCCCGCAGGATCTTCAGCTCGTTGCCGTTATCGTCCTCGATCACGTTGAGCGCGAGGTGCGAGTTGGCCGGCTTGATGTCGTCGGGCATCTCGATGTCCTGCAGCTTCGTGCGGCCGAAGACCTTCTCCTGGTCCTCGGTGCTGAGCGTGTTCCACGCCTGCATGTCGTGCACGTATTTCTGGACGATCACGTAGCTGCCGCCGGCAAACGCGGCGTCCTCGTCGCCGATGGTCACCGCGTCGCGCGCCACGTCGCCGGTGGGATTCTCGGTGCCGTCGACGAAGCCGAGCAGGTCGCGCTCGTCGAAGTACTTGAA
>JAFALX010000250.1 GCA_019234035.1 Candidatus Dormiibacterota bacterium
TGTTCTTGCTGACGTCAATGACCGTCGCCCAGTAATCCGGGTAATTCGTGTACAGGTCGGACGCCAGCACGAACTCGAGCTGCGACGGATCGCCGCCGACGCAGATCAGCGCGGCGCGGCACGATTCGGCGAAATAGCCCGACGCGATACGCCGTATCAGCTCGCGGTCACCGCCGAGCTTGTCGTTGATCCACGTGTGCCAGTCGGCGAGAAAGACGCGGCAGCGCACGCCCGCGGCCATGAGGTCGCGGACCTTGGCCATGCTGACGAGCGTGCCGAGGTGGACGCGGCCCGAGATCTCGAACCCGATGTAGTGCTGCAGCTGCAGCCCGGACGCGAGCAACCCCCGCAGCTCGGCGCCACCGAGGATCTCCGCCGTGTTGCGCTCGATGAGCGCGGCGCGTTCTTCGACGTCCATCCGCGGAAGTCTGCCAGACGACCGAGGCCGGGACGGCGCGCATCACCGCAGGGCGCGATGGCTACCCCGGCGTCGAGACGGGCTCAGTCGTCGTGCGTGTCGTCGTAGTCGACGCGATGCGGCGCGACCTCGTCGAGGAGGTCTGCCTCCCAGTCGAGCAGCGCGTCGTGCAGGCGAGCGGTGTTGCGGGCCCGCCAGAGGGCGGCGGGTGCGCGCACCGGGAGGCTGCTGTCCAGCTCCTGGAGCTGCTGCCACATCTCGGCCGGAACCTGGCGGTCGCGGTGGAGGTTGCGCATCTCCACGTCTTCGACGACGCGCTCGAGGCGCGCCAGCTGCTGGATGCGGATGCGCCGGCGTGCGGCCCGGTCGTGGGCCCGGCGCTGGGCCTCGTCCATTTCGTTGACTGCGGTCTGGAAGCTCATGGGATCTCTCGCGGTTCCTGTTCTCACGGGTGAGGTTTCCACCTCGCGTACAGGAGTAAACGGGGCGGGGTTACGATCGGATTACGCGAACGCCTGAGGGACGTGACTGCGGAGGTAGGCAGACGACGGTGATCTGGATCCTGCTGGTGGTCGCCGCGATAGGCGTAGCGATCACGTGGGTGCTGTGGAAGGGAACCTCCGGGCGGCCGAACACCGGCGCCGAGATGGACAACTACGTTGCCATGTGGGATCCGCCGCCACTCGTGACGCACGACCACGATCAGAAGCCGCCCTCGGTGTGAGCAGCAACGCGAGGCCCGGGCCGCCACCGCCCAGCGGTGACCAGATCGAGATCGCGAGGGGAGACCAGCGGGCCGTGGCGGTCACGGTCGGCGGCGGGCTGCGTCTGTACGAGTCGGCTGCGCAGCCCATCCTGGATGGCTACGGGGTCGACGCGTTGTGCGACGGCGCCCGCGGCCAGTTGCTGGTCCCGTGGCCGAACCGGATCCGCTACGGGCGCTACGAGTTCGAGGGCATCCAGCTCCGGCTGGCGCTGACCGAGCCCGAGAAGGGCACTGCGATCCACGGCCTCGCGCGATGGGTCGAGTGGCAGGTGGTGCGGCGAGACGCCAACACCGCAACGCTTGGGCTCGAGCTGCCCGCCCAGCCGGGCTACCCGTTCCAGCTGCGGCTCGAGGTGACGTATCGCCTCGACGACAGCGGCCTGCGTGTCTCGCAGCGAGCGACCAACATCGGTGGGAGGGCGTGCCCGTACGGCTCGGGAGCCCATCCGTACCTCGCGGCTGCGCCAGGCCTGGTCGACGACTGGGAGCTGACACTCCCTGCGCGAACCGCCCTGGTTGCCGACCATCAGCAGATCCCGGTCGCCCGGCAACCGGTCGCCGGCTCGGAGCTCGACTTCCGCAGCCCGCGACGCATCGGCGACCTCCATCTGGACACGGCGTTCACCGACCTCGAGCGGGACGCCGGCGGGAAGGTGACGGTGGCCCTCTCCCGAGAGGGTCGCACCATGCGCCTCTGGGCCGACGCGGCGCACGGGTACCTGATGGTTTTCACGGGAGACACGCTGGCGCCGGATCGGCAGCGGCGCGGCCTCGCCGTCGAGCCGATGACGTGCGCGCCCGACGCGTTTCGCAGCCTCGCGGGGCTACGGGTGCTGCGTCCGGGGGAGACCGTTGTGGCCGAGTGGGGGATCACCCCCGGCTGACGGCTCCGGCAATCCCTCGATCACGTCGCCGGAGTCGAAACGGCGGCGATCGTCCGCCCGCACCAGCGTCACCGCGCCGTCGCCCATGGCCGTCCACGTCCCGTCCCGCCACACCGCGGCGGTGCGCTCGTCGAGGCCGAGGAGCAGCGCGTCGGCGCCGAGCGTCTCCTGGGCCGACGGGATCCAGCGCTCGCCGAAGGTGTCGTAGTGGGGGAGGACCGCGGTGCCGGGCAAGAGGTTGAGCGCCGCGTCCGGCCGGCGCCGTGTGTGGCCGGGAAACGCGTGGCGCAGCAGCGTCCATTCGCACATGGCCATGGCTCCGGCCGAGGAGCCGGCGAGCGCCGCGCCCGCCTCCCACGCGGCGACGATCGCCGCCCACACCGCGCTGCCGCGGAGCACCCGGACGACGCGGCCCGGGTCGCCACCGACCAGGTAGAAGAGCCCGGCCTCGGCCGCCTGGTGGACGCTGACCTCGGACATCGCCTCCCCCCGGTTCCGTGCACGCAGCTCGACGACGCGCATTCCGAGGGTGTCGAACCATCGCTGAGCGGTCGCCACCGCCATCTCGGGGTGATCGGCCGCCGCGGTTGCGACGATCAGTGCGAGACGGCCTCGGGCGGCATCACGGAGCAGCTCGTCCTGCGGCTCGT